>NZ_CP102278.1:600000-785000 GCF_025149915.1 Coprococcus eutactus | reverse complement strand
CCATCCTTTGTAACCTTGAGGACATTTCCTGCAAACACAAAATAATCCGCTATATTGTCTCCGGATGTCTCAACCGATTTGACAACATCAAACCCGTCATACGTCTTTACAGCACTATACCTCATATACGATATGCTCAGTCCGACGGCAATCACCGCAACAGCCACTGCCACTATGACACGCCCTCTTTTGCCCATAGTGCGCTTTACTTCTATTACATTATCCACCGAATCATCTGCACACTCATCATAAAGAGCCTTTACTGATTCATCTTTTTCTTCGTGTTTATAATTCTCTTTTTTTCTGTTCTTATTAAATAAACTCATTACACTCATCCTCTGAAATTATAATCCGTTAGTAAAATCTCTCACCAATAAAAATTCTCCCATTACGCTCAGATTTCCTCTCAGCATAATGAGTATTCTTCATAAAAAACACGCTAATTATAGCATTTTTACTCTATATATGGAATAACTATTTTCTGCCCCTCGTATATGGGGGTGTCTATATCCAGTTCATTCACAGTGGCTATATAATCGGCCTTAGTCTGATCACCATACATCTTTATCGCAATACTTACCAGGGTATCCCCGGCCTCCACGATATATATATTCTGACCAGAGTCCGCTGCTATAACATCGGCTGTATTTTCTGTGATATTTTCTGTGATATTTTCTGTGATATTTTCTGTGATACTTCCTGAGTCAGGCTGCGCTCTATCCTGGGATGTCTGGTCTGCTGACTGAGTTTGCTCTGTCTGTGCATCTCCCTCCTGTGAATCTATCTGCTGCATATTCACATTTCGCTTGGAGCTTCCCTTATTTATAACACCTGACGGTTCGTCTGCACTTCTGACGTCAGCATTGTTCATGAACACCTGAACTTCCCCTCCATTTTTTCGCATCACCACATCCCCCAGCCTATCAAATGTGGACGGTGACACACACCATAGAGCCCCCAGAGACACAGCACACACGACTCCGATGCCCGCAGCAGTACGTACAAATCCGCCTCTTCCCTTCCGGTGGTCCTTCGTTCTACTGCGCTCCTTCTCACGGAATGTCTCCACCACGGTCTTATCCTTTATAGCGACTGCATCCCTCTTCGACTCCGTCGCATCATTTTTTCTGCTTATTATATAGTTCTGCATTTTCTCATTTCGAACATAGTATATGTAATATCCCTTTTCTCTCACAAGACTGCCATTTTCATAATAATAAAACGCCTCATCGCACTCGAGGGAATCCATGAGAAACAATATCTTATCATCCCCTGGGAAATTATCCCTGTGCAGCTTTTTCATCTGCTCATTTATATTTGTCGAAAATCCCATTCTGGATAAAAACCAGCCGACTATAACCAGATCATCAAAATATTTGTTTATCTCTGAATACAAGCTGCTCCACACGCTGTCATCAAAGCTTATCATCGAGATATCAAATTCGAGATTCTGCGCATCCACCGCACCACTTATAAACATAACTTTTTCGCCATCTTGACGGTATATCCTTCCAAGCAGTATCGCCCCTCTGCACATCATATTTCCCGGGGCAGCAAGTTTTCTCAGATACGTCATCACATAATCTTCTATATATATCTTGTAATTTCCTGGAGCATTTCCCACCTGTCTGATATTCTTTGGGAGTTCATATTTCTTTCTCCCTGTGTCACTGTTTTTTTCTCTCTCCTCATCATATACTATCTCTATCATACATAACTTACCTCCCGAATTTTATTTTAGTAGTCTGTATGATAGCATCCATCCTATCTTTTTTTTAGGAAATTCTGTCACCGGAGGCTTTTATTTTATTGACTTTTTCTTTTTTATATGACTTTTATCATCACATCAATTTCTCAGTTATTAAGCCAAAGATGTGTAAACTTTACATTGTTTGGAAATAATCTAATATTATAGAATCAAGGCAGGTCTACCATATGAATATAACCGATCGCAGAAGAATGCTCAGGCGAACTGAATATTACAATCCCACAATCACTTCATCCGCGGACGATATGTCCGCCAGAATGTGCAAAATATTAAAGTCCCTGCGCAGTGGAGATAGGAGCACAGTTGTTCTATGCATAGGAACAGACCGGGCAACAGGCGATGCTCTTGGCCCGCTCGTAGGCAGCTTGCTTTCCAATTCCCAGTGTGCCTACAGAGTATATGGCACATTGCAGCACCCAGTCCACGCTCTCAACCTAAACGATACGATAAAGAAGATATATACAGAGCACCAATACCCGGTTGTGATCGCCGTGGACGCGTCGCTCGGGCACAGAACAGATGTGGGGATGGTAACTCTCACCAAAGCTCCGCTTCTTCCCGGTATAGGTGTAAATAAAAAACTCCCGGCAATAGGCGACTTGTCTATTACCGGGATCGTTAATCTGTCTGGAAAACCAGGACTCAGTCTTCTGCAGAGTACAAGATTGTATACTGTAAACAACATGGCGCATTACATCGCCGACGTCATCATGCGGACCGAAGCTTCCACATAGGATCTGATAAACCATAAACTTAAATTATATACGGTTGTATCAATCCTCTCCCTTGTATACTTCTATAGCCCCCGACACCGTACTTGCTGTACCTTCTTCCATAATGGATATAAGATCTGTAAGTTTTTCTTCTGTACAAAGATCTTTTCCAAGAAATGTGACATAGCTATCAGTGAGATGACTCCGCATATCAGCCAGCTTGCTCTCCATTGCATTGATCTTCTCCTCAAGAGACTTCAATTCCTCCTTTAGGGAGTCTATCTTTGGCTGTCTGCGGCTTGTTATCTCTGCCACAATCACCTGCTTCGTTTCATTCTCAAACACCTTTATGGCTTCTATCTTGCGGTTGCTGATATCTTCTCTCTCTTCTTCAAGTTCCTTGAGTCTATCATCATACTTTTCGAGATTGTAAACACTCTCATCCTTGTCTCTTGTTATAGAGTTTCTTATGGCTCTGATCTGTCTGTCATTTGCTCTCACCTTATTTCGTATCTGTCGTCCCTCGCGTACAACATCCAAGTTTCTCACCTTCGCCATATTGAACACAATGAAATAGACAATGAATTCAAATATTATAATAGAAAGTCCTATAACCACATATACAAGCTTATCCACTCCATCCGCAAACACTGTATACGAAAGTGTCACAGAAACCAACGCCGGGATACCAAGACAAAACAGTATTATAAGCAAAATAAGCCGTATGATCTCCCCTGCGCCGCTCGGTGCAAACATGCAGTAAAAGAATCCACTATTACAGAACGCTGATACATGATTCTGTTTGAACAATTCCTTTGCCTCAAGTCGCAACTGCCTGTTGTCCTCATTGAGCGCGGCTGTCTCGCTCTCTATCCTGTTTCCCATGCGTTCAGTCTTCTTTTTGTCTTTCTTGGATTGAAGCTTTCTTATATTTGCACCGTTCTCCGCAAGTCTTGCATCATATCCATCTTCTATCTCTATTTTTCTATTTTTGAGTGTTGAACCAACCTCGTCCGCCAGACCTTTCTCTTCCTGGGATAAACTCCTGGAAGTACGCTTCTGAAGCGCCTTTGCCTGGTCAAGTTCATCCTCCATATCATCTATAGCTGTCACCAGCTCTCTTGCCTTTATAAGATATTCCTGATTTTCCTGGAAAACATTTTCTGTTCCCATACAAACCTCCTTATATCGCTTCCAAATTGTATATACATTTTAATAATATCAAATAGCTAGACATTTAACAACAGCTTTTTGCAAATTCAGACATATTACAATGTTGTATCTGTGTATTCTGAAAACAACATATTTTCCATTTGTCGAACGTAAAATGCCCTTTTTTCATGCAATGCCTCTTTTTCACACTTTATTCAATTGAACTTCAACGGATTATCGCCTATAATTAAATGTAGTCAGTTTGTTACTCAAGCTTATTATTTGCATCAAGGAGAATTAACATGAATATTTTATTTTTTCTGACACCCAAAAGTGAGGTTGCATATATTGAGGATAGTTTTTCCCTCAGACAGATACTTGAAAAAATGGAGATACACCGCTACTCTGCCATCCCTATATTGTCAAACAATGGCGAGTACGTTGGAACTATAACAGAGGGCGATATTCTCTGGTATTGCAAAAAGAATTCAATGAGTGCACTCAAGACCGCCGAGACGATCTTTCTGAGTGACATCCCAAAGAAATTCGAGTACGCCTCCGTATCGATCAACTCAAACATGGAAGATCTGATAGCCCGCGCAATGGCTCAGAACTTTGTCCCGGTCGTAGACGATCAGAATAAATTTATTGGCATCGTGACACGTAAGGATATCATAGGCTACTGTTATAAAAAACTGAAAACCATGCAGTCAGATTGATCATTTTTGATCACAGATCTAGACACAGCTCACGAAATAGCCGTTATACAACAGCAAAACCGGAAGCCTTTACATACAAGGTCTTCCGGTTTTATTATTATATTATCGCATATACGATCTGGTTTTATAATTTACCTGTTCTATTCACTGCGCTTACAAGTGCATGTACAGAGGCATCGATGATATCATCCTTTATTCCTGCCCCCCATACAACACTGCCGTTTTCAATCTCAATTCCGACATAAGCCACAGCCTGTGAGTTGGATCCAGTCTGAAGAGAATGCTCCTCATAGCATACGACCTTAAACTGTATATCAAAATGCTTTTTAATGGCGTTGCTGACTGCATCAAGACGTCCATTTCCCTTGCCATGATACACCTTCTTTTCACCATTCTTGAGAATAGTGATCTCCGTTGATATTCCATCTCCCTGAACAAAATGGTTCTCAAGCATCTTTATAGGTCCATCAACATTTACATATGTATTCTGGAATATATCAAGAACTTCCTTAGGGCTGAGCTCCTTGTGTTCCTTATCTGATACATCCTTAACAGTATATCCAAGGTCCTCCCTGAACTTGGCAGGCAGGTCAAATCCATACTTTGTCTGAAGTATAAATCCGATTCCACCCTTTCCAGACTGGCTGTTTATTCTTATAACATCTCCATCATATTTTCTTCCGATATCCTCTGGATTAAGCGGCAGATATGGACAGGTCCACATTCCATTGCCCTGCTCTTTTCTGAACTTCATACCCTTTGCTATGGCATCCTGATGTGAGCCTGAGAATGCAGCGAATACAAGCTTTCCTGTGTATGGGGAACGGTCATATACCTTCATTCCTGTAACTCTCTCATAGAGTTCTGTAAGCTTTGGAATATCGCTAAAGTCAAGTTCAGGATCAACTCCGTGAGTGAACATGTTCATACACAGTGTGATTATATCTACATTTCCCGTTCTCTCACCATTGCCAAACAGTGTTCCTTCTATTCTATCTGCTCCGGCAAGTATACCAAGCTCTGCGTCGGCAACTCCGCAGCCTCTGTCATTGTGAGGATGAAGTGATAATACCACATTCTCTCTGTCGTGGAGGTTCTTGCTCATGTACTCTATCTGGCTTGCATAGACATGCGGCAGTGACATCTCTACGGTCGCAGGAAGATTGATTATAACCTTTCTGTCAGCAGTAGGCTTCCACACATCTATAACTGCATTGCACACCTCAAGCGCATAATCCATCTCTGTTCCTGTAAAGCTCTCCGGTGAATACTCGAACTGATATGGCACGCCATATTCTTCTGCCATCTTGTTGAGAAGCTCTGCACCATCAACAGCGATCTTCAGTATCTCTTCCTTTGACTTTCTGAACACCTGCTGTCTCTGTGCAAATGATGTTGAGTTGTAAAGATGTACGATAACATTACTGCATCCCTCTATAGCCTTAAATGTCTTCTCGATAATATGAGGTCTTGCCTGTGTAAGTACCTGAATAGTAACATCATCAGGTATGAGATTTTTTTCTATAAGTGTTCTGCAGAATTCATACTCTGTCTCTGATGCTGCCGGAAAACCGATCTCAATCTCCTTGAAACCTATTCTCACAAGCTCCTGGAAAAACTCAAGCTTTTCGTCAAGACTCATTGGAACTATAAGCGCCTGATTGCCATCTCTGAGATCAACGCTGCACCATGCAGGAGCTTTGTCTATATACTCTTTCTTTACCCAGTCTGTGCACTCCACCGGCGGCATAAAATATCCGCGCTTGTAATTTTGATAATTCTTCATTGATAAATCCTCCTAATTCTAAAATGTTGAAATAAATATTTTTAGGATTCTGTAACGCTATCTGATATCGACAGTCAACTTAAACCATAAAAAAAACTCACATCTCCCATACTATAGAGACGTAAGTTACGCGGTACCACTCTATTTCATACTTCATAATAATTACAAAATATGCTCTCGTTACAGATACAGACATGCAGATCTTATACAACTCAAATACATATCTTTTACATATCTTATATCCTTCTGCTATAACGGCCAGCCTCCGTCCCATCCTACTCGATACGCTCAACGCTACTGTGTAACGTCGTATCTTTTAGCGGGCTGCTCCAAGGCGAGTTCAAATCCTCTCAATCACTGTCTCACACCAACCGGCAGTTCTCTGAACATCTCCAGGATTCTACTACTCCTCTTCATTGCATTTTCTAGGTTGACTCTAACACATCACAAAGTCAGATGTCAACCTTTTTCTATGTTTTAATGGTTTTAATGCATTTGTTTTAATGCGTTATAACACATTTCTGAAGTACACTTTACGGTGTACATCTCATATTATATTTTTAACTTATATTTCAGCCTTACCAAACTATAAATCTCTTGTTCTTGAGAGATCTTCCACCTGCTGTAAGCATAAGTATGCCAACCACAAGACCTGTAACTATAGTTATAACTCCAAGTGCAATATTGAGTGCTCCTACATGTTTCATAGTATTATATGCTTTCTCCATACATATATGCTCCTTTCAACTTAACTGATATTTATCGGATACCACAACACTATATAATTATAACATGTCAGCTTTTTTCTTACAACTCAAAACCTCAAAAGTCCACCGATTGTTTTACATTATTTCCGCGCTGTGATAAAATATTTCAAGTACAGATATACAAATGAATTTGATTCAAAAAGGAGATAATATATATGCCCGCTATAACAAATGACTGGGCCGAATACTTAAAGCCCGAATACAGCAAAGAATACTACAGAGACCTTTTTAATTTTGTCGGTCAGGCGTACGCAACGCAGACCGTATATCCACCCGCTGATGATATTTTCAACGCATTCCACAACACACCATTGTCAAAGGTCAAGTGCGTTATCATAGGCCAGGATCCATATCATGAACCAGGGCAGGCACACGGACTCAGTTTCAGCGTGAAACCAGGAGTTGCAATCCCACCTTCACTTGTTAACATATACCAGGAGCTCCACGATGACCTCGGCTGTAAAATACCCAACAACGGATATCTTGAGAAATGGGCAGATCAAGGAGTCCTCATGCTCAATGCCGTGCTGACTGTTCAGGCACACAGAGCCGGCTCCCATCAAGGAAGAGGCTGGGAGAAATTCACAGATGCCGCAATCCGTATACTCAACAAGCAGGACAAACCTATCGTATTTATTCTATGGGGGGCTTATGCACAGAAAAAAGCAGCATTTTTGAATAATCCACATCATCTGATACTGAAGTCAGCCCACCCAAGTCCACTCTCTGTATACAGAGGATTCTGGGGCAGTCGTCCATTCAGCAAGACAAACGATTTTCTCACCGCACACGGCGTTGAACCTATAGACTGGCAGATTGAAGACATTTAAGCATTTTATACCAAACATAATAACGGAGATTACAAAATGGAAATATATATAGTACGACACGGTGAAACCATATGGAATGAGAAGAAACTACTTCAGGGAAGAACCGATATTGAACTAAACGAAAACGGACGAAAACTGGCAATAATAACCGGAAAGAATCTCAGGAACACTCATTTTGACATAGTGTTCTCAAGCCCTCTGAAGAGAGCACACGAAACAGCCTGCCTTATAGTTGGAGACAGAAACATACCTATAGTAACCAACGACCTCATCAAGGAAATGTGTTTCGGTGACTGGGAGGGACAGAACATGTCTGAACTATTAAAGGATCCAAGTCAGGATTTTCAGTATTTTTTCAAACATCCTGAACTCTACCATCCTATAGGATGTGGTGAGTCATTCCAGGAGCTGTGTGACAGAGCCTCCAAATTCATGACTGAATATATCGAGCCTCTTGCCAAAACTGACACGAGAGTCATGATAGTAGCCCACGGTGCCATCAACAAAGCTATGATGATGCACGTCAAAAAACACGATCTCAAGGATTTTTGGTCCGGTGGACTCCAACAAAACTGCAACGTCATAATAATGGATTACTCCGATGGCATATACAGGATAATCGATGAGACCAAAATATTTTATTAATTTCTATATTGATACTATACCTGAGCTGCGTTCTTTATTGCTATTACACATATTTTTTAACAAAAGAAAAAATCCTGCCGCTATGTGTTTCAAACCGCCGATCAACGATACCGACTATATAGCTGCAGGATCTTTTATATTTTATCTTATCTCTTATATTTTCAACTTTAATTTTCTCTGTACCGTAAGTATCTGATCTTCTATCATATCAGCAAGTTTGTTGATCTTGTCATTGTATGGTCCGTCAATCCCCTTCATGGTCTCATGCAAAGGATTCAGTATATCTGTGTAAGACTGCTTTACCTTCTTCTGTATCCACTGTATATCAGGCATATATGATATGGTTCTGAGGTTGTGCAGTCTGTCCGCCAGTTTTACAAGTATAGTCTTGTCTGTGCCATTTGCAAACAGGCGTCTGGCATAAACAGAAAACGGTTCTCCATCTATTCTGGTGAGAAGCCTTACCTGTTCTTTTATCTCCGGTCCAAAGGCTCTCTCTATATCTTCAAGCGTGCAGGACGTGTCCTCCACCGTGTCATGGAGAAGTGCCGTCACAAGCACCTCCTCGTCATCTATCTGACACTCATCTTTCAATATATTATATACACCAAGAATATGCTCATCATAATAAGGAACAAAGCCGGCGCTTCCCCGGCGTGTCTGTCCTTCATGGTAGCTCTTTGCCATATCCTTGGCTTTCTGAATTAAGTCTGGTTTTGTATCCATCTTATCTGTCATATCCAGCTTTCCCAACCTTATCTTATCCCTTTTACGTGGTTCTCAACTAAGCAGAGTATAACATAGCGGTCTTGAATAATCCACGTATTTTTTATATACTTTACAGATGTGCCGCTATCATATTTTACTTTATGATGATATATTTATAATTTGGCACTAGACATTTGTACAAAGGAGTTTATACATGGATATAATCAAAAAAATCTCCGAGGAGATCGGATGCCGCACCTCACAGACTGAGGCGGCTGTAAAACTCATAGACGAAGGCAACACCATTCCTTTCATCGCCCGATACAGAAAAGAGGCAACTGGCGCGCTCAATGACGAACAGCTCAGGACACTTCACGAGCGCCTTACATACCTGAGAAATCTCGAGGATAAAAAAGCCCAGGTTATCGCAAGCATTGAGGAGCAGGGAAAACTTACTCCAGAGCTGCGCGCTGAGATAGAAGCAGCCGAAACCATGGTGTTGGTGGACGACCTGTACAGACCTTACAGACCTAAGAGAAAGACCAGAGCCACAGTAGCAAAGGACAAGGGACTTGAGGGACTTGCAAATATAATATCACTTCAGATGACTTCCACCCCGATAAGGACAGAGGCTGAAAAATATGTGTCAACTGAAAAGGGCGTGGAGACTGTGGACGACGCCATCTCCGGAGCCATGGACATCATCGCCGAAAACATATCTGATACAGCAGATTACAGAACGAAGATCCGTGACCTCACGACTAAAAAAGGGTTTATCAACACGACCGCCAAGGATCCTGATGCTGAATCTGTATATGAAATGTATTACAATTTCTCTGCCCCGATATCCAAGATGACCGGATATCGCACACTTGCAATAAACAGAGGCGAGAAAGAAAAATTCATAACCGTGAAGATTGAGGCTCCTGTGGACGAGATAATCTCTTACCTTAGAAAGAAGATCATCGCGAGGGATAACTCTGACACATCAGAGATTCTGGATAATGTCATAGACGACAGCTACTCCAGACTTATCGCACCTGCCATAGAGCGAGAGATTCGAAACTCCCTCACCGAAAGCGCCGAGGATGGTGCCATAAAGGTATTCGCATCCAATCTCCAGCAGCTGCTCATGCAGCCTCCTATCGCAGGTAAAACTGTACTTGGATGGGATCCGGCATTCAGAACCGGATGTAAGCTTGCAGTGGTGGATCCAACCGGCAAGGTTCTTGACACTGTAGTCATATTTCCTACCGCTCCGCAGAACAAGGTCGCCGAGGCAAAAAAGACTGTGAAAGCTCTCATCAAAAAGTACGGCATCTCTCTGATATCCGTTGGAAACGGAACAGCATCCAGAGAGTCTGAGATGGTGATTGCGGAGCTTATCAGCGAGCTGGACACGCCTGTCCAGTACGTGATAACCAATGAAGCAGGAGCATCGGTATACTCCGCAAGTAAGCTCGCAACCGAGGAGTTTCCTAATTTTGATGTAGGGCAGAGAAGTGCCGCCTCCATCGCCAGACGAGTTCAGGATCCTCTCGCAGAGCTTGTAAAAATAGACCCGAAGGCTATAGGCGTCGGACAGTATCAGCATGACATGAATCAGAAAAAACTTGCTGAGGCTCTTGATGCCGTTGTTGAAGATTCTGTAAACAAGGTCGGTGTCGACCTCAACACAGCTTCAGCGCCACTCATGGAACACATTTCAGGAATCAACAAGACTCTTGCAAAGAATATCGTGGATTACAGAGAAACAAATGGTCGTTTCACCACAAGAAAAGAACTTCTCAAGGTTGCGAAACTCGGTCCTAAGGCATTTGAACAGTGCGCAGGATTCATGAGAATCAGTGATGGAAAAAATCCGCTTGATGCGACATCTGTCCATCCGGAAAGCTACGATTTAGCCACCGCCCTTCTGGAACACCTCGGCTACAGCTCAGATGATATCTCGAAGGGCAACCTTAAGGAGCTTTCCAAAGCCGCAGGCAATGTCAAGAAACTTGCCGAAGAACTGGGAACAGGAATCATAACTCTCACAGACATTATCAAGGAGCTTGAGAAACCCGCCAGGGATCCACGTGATGAGATGCCTAAACCTATCTTGAGGGGCGATGTGCTGGAGATGAAAGATCTCACTGAGGGAATGATCCTCAAGGGAACCGTCAGAAACGTTATTGATTTCGGCGCATTTGTGGATATCGGAGTGCATCAGGACGGACTTGTACATATCTCTGAGATGTCCAACAAATTTATCAAGCACCCTCTCGATGTCGTGAGTGTCGGAGATATAGTTCAGGTCAAAGTCATCGGCATTGATCTGAACAAAAAGCGTATACAGTTATCTATGAAAGGAATAAATTAAGCTGTCACACCAGCTCTCCCACAGCATACTCTATACAGAGAATGTTATATCTGGAGGCTTTTGTGGAAGCAAACAGAAACTGCAGCCGTGGCAGCCAGGGACGCTGCTATTACAACAACCAGGGCACCACGGTCAAATACACCAATCAGGCTGGCGGATGCCGCCCTGCAAAAGATGAACCAAAAACATGCCCGGAGGATTCAAGAAGACGTCCTGTGGGCATGACTTATATTCCGGAACAACCATTCGAAAATCTCTATGACGCCAAGTGCGGTCTTCAGGAAGGCACCATGTTTAAGGATCTCAATCTCATATTCTGCGGCATAAGGGGGAAACAGTCATGAACAAAATGAACAAGAAACAGCTCATGCGTTTTATAACAGAAGTATCTTTTGCCATGGACGACATCGCCCTCTACCTTGATCTGCACCCATCATGCAAACACGCACTATCCAGCTATGAAAACTACCAGAGCATGAGGCAGCAGGCTGTGAAGGATTACATCAGTCTGTATGGTCCGCTCAACAAATATCAGGTAAACGATGACAATTATTTCACATGGGTTAACGACCCATGGCCATGGGAAAGGGAGGGTAACTGCTGATGTGGATTTATGAAAAAAGACTACAGTTTCCTGTTAATATAAAGGAGACAAACGCAAAACTTGCTCAGGATATAATCAGTCAGTACGGCGGTCCCGACGGCGAGTTGAGTGCATCCATGAGATATCTCTCGCAGAGATATTCAATGACTGACAACAAGGTCAAATCAGCACTCACCGACATCGGCACCGAGGAACTCGGTCACTTGGAGATGATCGGGTCCATCATACACCAGCTCACCCGAGATCTGAGCATGGAAGAGATAAAGGCATCTGGCTTCGATAAATACTATATCGATCATACTACAGGCATCTGGCCACAGGCCGCCGGAGGCATTCCATTCAACGCATGTGAATTTCAGTGCAAAGGGGATCCTATAACAGATCTCTTCGAGGATATGGCTGCGGAGCAGAAGGCGCGATCAACCTACGACAATATTCTCCGCCTTTGCAAAGATCACCCGGATGTTGCTGAACCGATAAAATTCCTTAGAGAACGTGAGATTGTTCATTTTCAGCGTTTTGGTGAGTGTCTGGAAGCCGTGAAGGATAATCTTGATTTCAAGAATTTCTATGCCTTCAATCCTTCATTTGACACTAAGGCTCCATGTCTGAAGAACAGTTGAAATAATGCCGGAGCAGTGCTAAAATAATGGCACTTTTACTAGAAGGAGTAATGCTATGACTAATACACAAACTGCTCATTCACAAAAATTCGGGATCATACTGGTGCTTTCATGCGGAATCATGTGGGGAATCAGCGGAGTTCTGGGACAATATATCTTTCAGGCATCCGATGTGAATTCAATCCAGTTATCTATCATTCGCCAGTTTATATCCGGTATAGTATTACTCTTTATCTCTGCACTAAAAAAAGATAAAAAGGCTTTGTCCATATGGTCAAAGCCTAAAAGTGTTATATCTCTGATTTTTTTCTCCCTCACCGGAGTGATGGGCGTACAATTCACCTACTTTGCCTCAATCGAGCATTCAAATGCAGCCACAGGCACAGTCATCCAGTTTACATATATCATTATGATTTTGATTTACACTGCTATATTCATGCATAAAAAACCACAAAATTACGAGACCATATCCGTAATATGCGCATTTGCCGGGATATTTCTGATTGCAACACACGGCAGACTTAATTCTCTTGCCATATCATTCCCTGCTCTTTTTTGGGGGCTTATATCAGCCGTTTGCTTTACTATATATTGTCTTTATCCGCAGAAATTATACAATTCGTATGGGCTTGTCAACGTTATAGGATGGGCTTCTCTATTCGCTTCCATCATCCTGTTACTTGTAACTAGGACATTTACCTTCCCCCATATGAACATACAGATACTCACAGCTTCCCTTGCTGTTGCTATTGTCGGCTCACTCATTCCATTTACTATATACGGCATAGGAATCAGTATACTTGGCAGTGTCAAAGCGAGTCTGTTTGTCACAGTTGAACCTGTTACGAGCGCTCTTCTGACATGGCTGGTTCTCGGTACAAAATTTTCCGGAATGGATCTGGCTGGCTTTCTGCTCATACTCGGCTCTATTCAAATGGTCGCTATTCAGACATTCAGAAACGAAAAAGCCATAATACAGGCGGAGCAGACAAGACTGCCTTAACCCCCAATGATCATTTTTATTCACGTAGCATGTCCAACGCAGACCTTACGAGACGGAGCTTCTGTAGTTTCACATCCAGTTTTTTCTCCCTGTCATTCATGCTTTCATACATATCCCTTCTGCGTCCATCAAGCATCTGCAGCTCTGTCCTTTTTTTGTGAATTGCATCACGGTCTGCACACAGGGCATTTAAGCATATCTGATTATGTTCAAGTTCTTCATGCAGTCTGGTTTTGCCGCCTTTTTTTATAATTCCCCTGTATTTAGCAAATACATATCCCGCACAATAAAACCCCCAAATGACTAGCATCATAAATATTAGGATATACACCAATCTATCATCAGGAAACGAACCTCCTGTTCTTTTCAATGTGGCAGACAACAATATTATTGACAAAATTCCCATCGTCATCATTGGTATGACTGTCGCTCTGATTCCCATAAGGATCCATTCTCTTCTGTATTTTCGGGGCAACTCTTCTGCTCGTTTTCTAAGTGTTGTAATCTCCAGCTCCATCGCCCTTTCTTTTGCCCATACTAGGTTGAGTTGTTCTAAAACATCAGGACTGATGATATAATCATTTCTAATTTCAAGATATTCCTTAATATCTCTTTGATTTTCATAGGCATGACATTCTATTTCCAACAAGCTCATTACCTGCCTTTTCATTTCACGAAATACATCATTTCCCATTTTCTTATTATTTTTACAATAGAGCATAGACATATCTATCATCCTATCCACAGCCATTTTTGCTCCACTGCTGCTATCAATATCTGAATCGTCCAGTTTCTCTAGCAGTTTCCCAAATTCCGTGTTTTTGTTGGCTTTTACATATTCGCTGTAATCCGTCCGCTCAAATTCCTCTCCATTCACCGCCAGGATTCTGTATTCCGACAACATTTCTGAAATATCAAAGCTTTTCTCACAGCCACCTTCCCTCACTATATTGATAGTGTATATATTTTCGACTCCTTCAATATTAAGAAGTCTCTCTATCGCTTCGCCGAGCTCGCCGTCCCTTGTATAATTATCTACATGATAATCGATCCGCTTGTATTCCCTTGCCGCCACAGGCACAAACTCTGCCTTTGTCCCATCGGATCCTATCTCTACATATATATACCCATGTGGACCGGTGGATTCCATAGACACCGCCTCTGGACTTCCCGGATAATAGACCTTGCCCGGTATCTCTACCGAATATTTCTGGCGGCCTCCCATAGCTATATAATCAAAACCCCTGTCATGCAGACTGTGCCAATTAACGGGCATCCTGTGTCTGTCACCGCCACAGGCCACAAGCACATTGTGCACAGCTCTGTCATCCGGCTCTGCTTCATCTATGGCATGCGCATCCATCCTGCCATCAAAATAGCTCACGCCATACACATCTAGGTCTTTCTCAGGAAAATGCAGGTGATCCATCGCCATCGTGGCCTGTGCATCCCTGTACCCTCCGCCCAGTGACAAATAGCTGCCCATCGCCGGACTGCCAATGACACACACGGAGGATCTGAACCTGTAGGACATGATCGCCGCCCCGCCACCAAGATTGTCGTTAAATCCTGCGGCATATATAACCACTGTGTCTTTAAGGCTCCCAAGCACACCGTCAAGCCACTCAAGTTCCCCGTCATCAGGCTTATGATCAAACAGATTGCCGGATATAAACAGAAAATCCACTCCGATATCTGTTGCGCGCTCTATTATCTTTTCAAATGTTTCATATATCTCCTTTTTCCTGTCGTCCCCCCAGGATGTTTCCTTATCCACATCTATTCCCAGGAGTACATCTGATATATGTATGAATTTTACAGTTCTCATAGATCTCCACCTTCAGCACAGGCTATTCAGTCACAACACCTCAGTTTTTTTCATGATAACATACTTACCTTAGATTATCACGTATTTAAGTTCAAAAACATTTGTTTTATTTGCTCCAGCATTATTTTATCAAGTTCTCTTTTGTTTTAACTTGTTTTTCTAAATTGACTTTTGAATATGGCTTGCATATAATATGTTAATGTAGTTTTTTAAGTTTTTATGGAGGATAAAATTATGGCAGTCAAGTATGTGTTTGTTACTGGTGGTGTTGTATCAGGACTCGGTAAGGGTATTACTGCTGCTTCCCTTGGTCGTCTTCTCAAAATGAGAGGCTACAAGGTGACCAGTCAGAAATTCGACCCATATATCAACATTGATCCCGGCACAATGAATCCCATTCAGCACGGCGAGGTGTTTGTAACGGATGATGGTGCTGAGACCGATCTAGATCTCGGACACTATGAGCGTTTTATTGATGAAAGTCTCAACAAGAATTCAAATGTAACAACCGGTAAGGTTTACTGGAGCATTCTTCAGAAAGAAAGACACGGTGATTTTGGCGGACACACCGTCCAGGTTGTTCCCCACATCACCAATGAGATAAAGGACAGATTTTACAGGAATCCCGATGCCAAGGGCACCGAGGTTGCCATCATCGAAATAGGTGGTACTGTCGGTGACATAGAGAGCCAGCCATTTCTTGAGGCTATCAGACAGTTCCAGCACGAGGTAGGTCCTAACAACTGCATCATGATACATGTTACCCTCATTCCTTATCTCAAGGCTTCTGGAGAGATCAAGACAAAGCCTACGCAGGCCAGCGTCAAAAATCTTCAGGGAATGGGAATCCAGCCGGATATACTTGTATGCCGTTCTGACCTTCCTCTGGATCAAGGAATAAAAGACAAGATTGCTCTGTTCTGTAACGTTCCAAGCAGAAATGTCATTCAGAACCTTGATGTAGACGTATTATATGAGGTCCCTCTTGCAATGGAGAAAGAGCATCTCGCCGACGTTGTCTGCGAATGTCTTGACATGGAATGTCCCCCACCAGATGATCATGCATGGAAAGAATGGACAGATATGATAGATGCATGGAAACATCCAACCACCTCTGTGAAGGTTGCCCTTGTTGGCAAATACGTTTCACTGCATGACGCATACATATCAGTTGTGGAATCCCTGAAGCATGCTGGAGTCGCTAACAAAGCTGAGGTTGAGATCAAATGGATCGATTCCGAACTCGTAACCCCGGACAATGTTTCCGAGATGCTCGGCGATGTGGATGGAATCATCGTTCCTGGTGGATTCGGCGACAGAGGTATCGAGGGCATGATCACTTCCATTAATTACGCTCGTACACAAAATGTTCCTTACCTTGGCCTCTGCCTCGGAATGCAGCTTACCATAGTTGAATTTGCAAGAAATGTACTTGGCTATTCAGATGCACACAGCTCAGAATTCAACCCAAACTCATTCCATCAGGTCATACATATCATGCCAAACCAGCACGATGTAACAGACCTCGGCGGAACTCTCAGACTGGGTTCTTACCCTTGTGTACTTGCAAAGGATTCCAAGTCGTACAAGCTGTACGGAACAGAATACATCCACGAACGCCACAGGCACAGATATGAGGTCAACAACGATTATAGACAGGCTCTCTCAGACAATGGAATGGAGCTGGTCGGTCTCTCACCTGACGGACACATCGTTGAGATGATCGAGATTCCAGATCATCCATGGTTCATCGGAACCCAGGCTCATCCTGAATTCAAGTCAAGACCAAACAAGCCACATCCTCTTTTCAAAGGATTTGTAGCTGCCTCTCTTGAGCACATGAACAAATAATTTTATCCATTTCATATATATGCAAAAAAAGAACAGGTAGTACCATTGGTTAATAATACTGTCTGTTCTTTTTTAGTATTAAACTATATAGCTGCTGCCACAATATCACCTAGGTCTGTGATATCCCCAGGTTCATTAAATCTTACTCTACAATATCCAAAAGACCCTCAAACCGCTGTATAGATGCATCCTTATCCTCGACCTTACCAAATCCATATGCGGCATGAATAAACTTTATGCCTGCATATCTTGCACTGTCACAATCGCCCTGTATATCTCCCACATACGCAGCATCAGTTATGCCGTTCTTATCCATAAGTATCTTTATGCTCTCGCCCTTTGATACCTTTGTATCACCCCAGCACAGAATATCCTTAAAATATCTGCCAAATCCATAATACTCAAGGAATGCTTCTATATACCCACTCTGACAGTTGCTCACTATATAAAGCCTGTGCGCTTCTGATAACTTTGCCAATGTATCCTCAACGCCATCATAGAGTTTTCCTCCATGCTGCCTAAGATAGTCATTCTCATAATCGCCACAGGCATCCACAAGTTCCATCTGCCTCTCCTCTGGAAATTCACCGAACATCTTTCTTGCTATGGCATCCATAGGCATGCCCATAACCGCCTTTATGTCAGACTCAGTCACCACCATGTCCACATCAGACTTCTCCTTAAGCACCTCAGTCCAGGATCTCGCCACATTCTCAGCACTGTCCCACAGTGTTCCATCCATATCAAATATAAGTGATTCTACCTTCATTCAAATACCTCATCTCTTATTCCAAAATATGATCAACGCCCTGCTTGATAATCGTAACCACATGCTCGTCTGCCAATTCGTATATGATATTCTTACCTGATCTTCTGCTTTTTATCAGCTTTGCCTGCTTAAGTACCCTGAGCTGATGCGATATCGCTGATGCATTCATTTCTAGCCTGTCCGCTATCTCACCGACACTCAGCTCCTGCTTGAGCAATGCGAACATGATCGATATCCTTGTCGAATCTCCAAATACCTTGAACAACTCTGCAAGATCCGAGAGATCTGAGCTTTCAAGTTCATACTCGCCAAAATCTATCATATTTCCACCTTGTCCTTTCCGTATATGAACATAAACGCTTCTTCTGAATAAAACAGACGAAGCGTTATATCTGTGCCAATTGAACAATTATTCAAATGTAAATGTACTACAGTCAATCAAAAGTGTCAAGTATCTCACAGTTAATCTGATTTTTCAGAATAAAAATTCCTTTTGCAGTACACACTTACATTGTAGGAATATATAAATGCGTCTTATTATGGCGCAGATAAATTTGGGAGGTCTACAATGAAAACACTTAACTGTATATGCCTGACGCTTACAATAATCGGCGCCATTGTATGGGGCATCATAGGTCTGTTCAGCTACAACATCGTGGACGGTATATTTGGTTCCGGCACAGCATTCTCGAGGATCATATATACACTGGTGGGAGTTGCCGGATTGTACACCATATCTTTCTACTGGTTTCTCGACAGAGATCAGTAATAATACTCATCAACATACAGAAAATGCCCACAGATATATTATCTGCAGGCATTTTTTGATGTTGGATCATATGTTGTCCAAGCTTACATATTAACACTATATTTCGTAAATCTCACTATAAGATCTCACTGACTACCATAAATCCTATACACACTGCCAGTGAGAGCACAAGTGGAATCGAGATTATCCTTGGTCTCCGGATCTCTGAACCATCATCTGCAAATCTCATTTGTCTCCGGAACATTCCCAAGACTTCATCCTTCCTGCAATTGATGACCGCAAGGGCATATAGAAGGGCAAATGCTACGCATAACCCACCGACCGCAAACGGTATCATGCTGACTATAGTTATTATGAGTTGCTTTGTCGTTACGATATTTTCAGATGCAGACTCCGCAACCTTTTTTAATGAGCTGTCATGATATAGGAAATAGCCTATACAGACAGATATCTCATTAAAGCAAAAATGCGCCAACATAGTCGGCAGTATGCTTCCCGTTACCTCCGCCAGAAGTCCCAGCATAATTCCCAGAACCACAGCATATGCCATCTGGTTAAAGTTCATGTGCATTGCACCAAACAATAATCCGGATACAATAATCGCCCACAGACGGCTGCTGTACCTGTAGCTGCCCAGAATGACTCCCCTGTATGCGAGTTCCTCGACTATACACGGTGTGAGTGCCATAAGTGCCGTTGATACCCAGAATGGGTACTTAGCCACAAGGCCTTCTGTCAGCTCCGTTGTGGCACTATCCACCCACAGGAGACTTATGGAATTGATGACCGACATGGCAGGTTCAAGTGCAAGTACAAAAACCGGCACGATAAAGATCGCCGACCAGTGTGTCTTTCTTATCCTTAAGGTCTCCCTGATATCACACCTGGTTATGCTTATATATACCAGAGTTGGAATAAATATCATTCCCTGGCTGATAAGCAGGTTCTGGATCATTGATATCCTTCCCCCAAGTCCGCTCAGCATCAGCACTGCAAGGACTATCAGGTACACCCCTATGAGCGATGCGAAAAACCACGTCGCACCCTTTACTTTCTTTCTTGCTTCTCCAATCTCCATATCTTACTCTACCACTGCTATGGCTTCTATCTCGATCAGAACATCCTTTGGAAGTCTTGCTACCTCAACACATGAACGTGCCGGGAAATCACTTGTAAAGAATTCCTTGTATATATCGTTTATCTTTCCGAAATCATTCATATCCTTGATAAATACAGTTGTCTTTACTACCTTTTCCATTGATGAACCTGATGCCTCAATAAGATTCTTCAGGTTGCCGATTGCCTGTCTTGCCTGAGTCTCAACATCTCCCTGAACCAATGTATTTGTCTCCGGATCGATAGGTATAACACCTGATGTAAATAACATTCCATTCACAAGAACAGCCTGTGAATATGGGCCTATTGCTGCCGGTGCCTTTGGTGTACTTATAATTGTCTTCATGTCAACATCCTCCTGTTATTATTTTATAATTCTTTTATAATGATATATCTGAATATAATTCTAAAATATCATGTCGCCTACCGGCTCCATGTAGGCATTCGCATTATGACGGTTTGCGCAAGCGCAACAGTCGCAATGCTCATTATATCATATTCAAATATCATCCGTGCTGTCTGTCTCCTGCTCTGCCAGCATAGCATGCCAGTTGTTTCGTCTTCCACCGCTGCTGCGGGTGAATTTGACCTTTCCAGACCTATTTGGAACAGTTTTCCCTGCAAATTCTTTTCTACTGCTTCCCTCCGGCTTATTTCTGGTCTTTGATATGTCTCCTGCATACGTCTGTCCAAATGATTTCTGAGTTTTTTTCCTCTTTACAACGTCATCCTTTGTCGTTCCTTTTGCCGCAAGCTCTTTTCTCTCCTCCTCTGTAAGTAGCTCGATATTATTCTCAGTTATACGGATCAGACCGTCTCTGAGCAGCTTGCCCACCGCCATCTTGAACGATCTCTTGCTTATTCCAAATTCCTTCTCAATGACTGATGTGTCGGCTTTATCATTAAATGGCAGCACGCCGTTATAGGATTCTATTATGTTAACTATCATCTCCGCATTCTCACGAGTCTGTATCTTTGCTGGTTTCTGAAGCGTGAGATTGAGTTTACCATCTTCACGGACATCCGCAACCCTTCCCTGGATCTTATCTCCTGGATATATTGCACTGTGAATCTCCTTGCCAGGTACGAGTGCCGCATATTTGTTGTCGACTGCGACAAATGCTCCATATTCCGACTTGTACTCTATCACTATGCCTGATATCTCGTCGCCCTGCTTATATGGAGATTCGCAACTAAGATATTCATAGACCTTCATTGATACGCACAGTCTGTCTGACTTATCCGTATACATTCTCACCAGATACTCTCTGCCTTCCCTGACTGGTCCTGACTGCTCTTTAAATGGAAGAAGTATGTCCTTCTCAAGTCCCCAGTCCATGAACGCGCCTATCTTGGTTGTTCCAACGCACCTGAGCACTGCCATCTTCCCCATAGTTATATATGGAACCTTAACCGTCGCAATTATTCTGTCATCCGAGTCTCTGTACACGAACACATTTATATGTTCCCCGATCTTCGCGCCGTTTGGAACCTGTTTTCTTGGCAGGAGTACTTCCCTGTCGTCATCAGCGCTTCCGACGTACACGCCAAAATCTCTTTCTCTCTTGATAACCAGATCGTTCCATTCACCTATTCTTATCATCGTTATACCGTCCTCTTATTATAATCTGACCGTACCAGTGTTTTCTCTATGCCCTGAGTTCAAACTGGACAACACACTTTACCCGGTCCTCCTCGTCACACAAAAGTATCTGTACATACTTTCCATCACGAGCCCTCTTTACTACTATAACGTCATCCTTGACATATTGCATCTTATATTCTGCCCTGACCGCTGTAATATCTGTTATATCTTCCACATATTCCTGTGCAAGAGCTATATAAGCCTCGTTGTTCATATGATTGTTGGAATCTATCTGATACGACATGACATGCCGTGTATCCACCTTTGTATATTCATCCCAAAGTTTTATCTTTCGCGGCGCATATTCCATATCTATTGCAGGTTCCATCGGATAAGCCTCTGCAACCTCCTGGTCTATCTTGACCGGACGCATGCTCTCAGTATCAACATAACTCCATATCGATGCTGCCTTGACAATCCTGTTTCCTTCACCATCAATCACATCTATGTTTCTAAATCCGAGTGATGCCTTGAAATCATAAGCCCATGTGCGGACCTTTATCTGCTCTCCAAGCTCAGGATATCTATCCACCTCTATCTGCCATGATATCAAAAACCATGCTCTGTTATGTTCTGCAAGGTAATCAAGACCTATTCCGACCTCCTCCGATTGAAGGATAGCGCAATCCTGAAAATAGTTGGCGATGGTCGCCATGCTCGATGTCTTTCTTCCGCCTGTCTCACTGTATCTAACTATCGCGTCATATGAATACATTTATGTTCTACCCCCGATGCAATTTCTATATAATTTTATACCCTATTTTTATCTAATCGACAAGCCAAAACAGCCATTCTGAAGGCTTACAAATTTTTTTTAAATTTTTTCAAAAAAACACTTGCAATTTTTCGAACAATAATATATACTACTATTTGTTGAGGCAATGGGCTATCGCCAAATGGTAAGGCACTGGACTCTGACTCCAGCATTTTCAAGGTTCGAATCCTTGTAGCCCAGCTCTTAAAAAGACTTGAGATCATATGATTTCAAGTTTTTTTATTGTAATGACTTTATATATCTCAAAATATTATATTTTCAATTTATCTGTAACATATCAATACACTGTATGGCCCCATTTTCTGATATCCATATATACAAAAATAGAGACATGTCGGAAGGCATCGACATGTCTCTATTGTCCTCAACTAGTATATGATTCATATAGGAATCGGCTTATAGTATTTGTGGAAAATTCAATCCCGTAATAAAAATGTAACATATTTTTAAATTACTTGCAATAGTTTTTTCCAGTTTTACAAAGTATTTATATACGAAGCAGACGAGCCGCGTTTTCCCCCATTATCTTTTTTCTCACATCCTCGGGAAACTTTAATCCCTCTATATCTGAGATCGTCTCGGACTGATCTGACCATGGGCTGTCGGTTCCGAAGAGTACACGGTCAGCGCCATGCTTCTCCACTATTGCCTTGAACATATCGGAATCCATAAGTTTCCATTTGTGTACTGCTCCATCCCTGTACTGTATATGTCCATATGAAAATGCCGTATCCAGATATACATCCCTGCCACACAGCCTGTCCAAAACATCCTGCCACATCTGCCACCCACCCATATGGGCAAGAACAAGCTTGTCCGGCTGAACCTCATCCAGCACCTCCTCCGTCATTGCCGGTGTACAGTGCACCACTTCAGGAAGGCCTATATCCTGCCCTGCATGAGTGACCACGATAAGTCCTAGCTCCGTGGCATAGCTTATTATCCTCTTGTATCTTATATCGTTGAAGAACGCCCCCTGATAGTCCGGATGAAGCTTTATCCCCTTAAGTCCTTTGTCACTTATATCCCTGAGTATCTCTTTGTAGTTGTCGTTATCCGGGTGTATACCGCCAAATGACCACACATGGGTGTCCGCAAACTGTTCATTCTCCACCTGTGCTGATTCATTTATATGCTTATACTGTTTCGGCGAAGTGGCAACAGGAAGCACCACGGATATATCCACACGTCTGTGCTCCATATCACTCTCAAGACCCATGAGTGTTCCGTCTGAGTGCGGCACAGTTCCGGATCTTCCCGCAAGAAGCTCCACAGTCTTCGCCGCTATTTTATCCGGGTATGTGTGTGTGTGAAAATCGATTATCATTGTCAATCACATCCTTCGTTTATATTTTTGTTTATATTTTCTGATAATTATAACATTTCAACTAATCCGTTGTACAGGGTTGAAAAAGATCGAAAATTCGTTTATGTTTATTGATGGTATTTTTATTGGAGGAAATATGAGCAAACGAAAAAAGAAAATGACAGTAAAGCAACTACGTGCCCTTGTGGCATTTCTGGTTGTAATAAATATTATATTGCTGATTTGTGTTCTCGTGCTTGGAATATTTCTGGCAAAGGCAAACTCCGGCAAAGCCAGACAGCAGACTGTGCGCCTGAAAAAAGCAAATGATACATATACCGTATGTGTGGATGCCGGCCACGGCGGAAGCGATGTGGGAGCTGTTGGACTCGATGGAAGCTACGAAAAAGATGACAATCTCCGGCTTGCCCTGAAGGTTGCTGATGCCCTTGAAAAGAGCGGTGTCAACGTGGTTCTGACAAGATCTGATGACAGCGATACACAGCTCGCTTCAAGATCAGTCATAGCAAACAAGGCGAAAGCGGACTTATTCGTATCCCTACACCGCAATTCAACCGCAACAGCCAATACCACAAAGGGGATAGAGATATGGATACATAGTTCAGGTTCGGAACGCAGTTACGCGGCGGCAGACGACATCCTGACTAACCTTGAGGAAGTTGGCATAACCGACAACCGAGGTGTGAGGATTGGAACCCAGGGAGACAGTGACGACGATTACGCGGTGATCCGTGACACGGATATGACAAGCATGATTATAGAGATGGGATTTATGACAAGTCAGGATGATCTGGACTACTTTAACGAAAATATTGAAAACTACGCCAAGGCAATATCCAACGGGATTGTGGAATGGCTCAATGAATATGTTGAATAACTCTAACAAACATAAATATACGAAACAAATAAAACCTTGCATCACCCGTTCCGGGAAATGATGCAAGGTTTTATTTGTTCCACATCTTATATTCTCATCTTGTATTCTGTATCTAAAATATCATATGAATATACATCACTCGCTTATGACCGTCCTGTTACGTCCTGACTCCTTTGCCTTATAAAGCGCTGAATCAGCTCTGTTAAACCAGGCCTTTGAGCTCTCACCCTTGATGTACTCTGCCACACCACAGCTACATGTGATTCCATCCTTGTTCATAAAATGGAAATAATAACATCTGAACTCTGTTCTTATGTCCTCTACAATATTCATGACCTTTGATAGTTCCACATCATGGAACAGTATGACAAACTCCTCGCCGCCGTATCTGAACGCAAGCCCCATATCCTTAGATTTCTCTTTCATCATCTTGCAGAGAGCCTTGATGACTATATCACCGTTGCTATGTCCGTATGTGTCATTTACCTCCTTGAAATGATCTATATCAAATATAGTCACATACGACTTGGCTCCTGTCTGCTCGGCACGTTCTATCTCCTTCTCCAGACTGTCCTCAAATGAACGTCTGTTGTAAAGTCCCGTCATCGGATCTATCATAAGCTCACTCATGAGAGTGACCTGTCTGTTGTAGCTGCCCATTATAGAACTCATAAGTGCTTTTGTATGTGTGTTGACTATAACCACCATCACGCACAAAAGAATGATCAACAAAAGAAATATGCTGAGCACTCCGACCCAGTTAAGCCCCGCCACACTGTCAGTGTACTCAAAATGATACCTCACCATATCAATTACGGTTAGTATCGCCACCACAACACCAGACCATATGGTTAGTGACTGATCCGCAAACAATGCCGTAGCAACTATGGTTAAGATTGGCAACATGATGAGTGGCAAAACGGAATAATATGTGAATGATATAACTCCTATAGACACGAATATCAATCCTATGACCACGTAATTTTTCTTCTCATTGGATATATTGTCCGCTTTGATCATAAAGTAACACACCACCAGTGTAATGATCTGTATGGCCATCGGAATAAATATGTATTCCAGCATATAAAGACCGCTGCCTATATTCTTCTCTACCCTATGAACCCCATACAATATCCATGAAAGCGCAAATGTAACACCACATATAGCAATGACCGTCCGCCATACAAGCAGCTGCCATCTTGCTTCTATATCTTCTTTGTACATATCATTCATAACCTTGATACCCCATGCAAGTAAATTTGTATACATTTTACCATACATGGTTTCATTTTTCCATCATTAATACATAAAATGGCGGGGTTTTTAATAACTAATTAACAAACCCCGCCATCTTATTAGTTTATTGTTATCATTTACAGATTATATCCAACCTCAAATGCCTCAAGGTTCTTCTCAACCGTCTTAGGTGGAACCGTATTCTTGATGACCTCTACCCATGCATCATGTGAAAAATCCATATGCTGAGCTGCGATACCTATGATAACTGTGTTGAATACCTTATTGTTGCCAAGCTTCTTAGCCTCATCCATGGCATCCACAGATATTACCTTATACTCCTTGCTCAGATTCTCTATGATTCCATCCGGATACTGTGCTACGCCTGTAACTACTGTTATCGGATCTATTCTCTGGTCATTGACTATGATAACTCCATCCTTCTTCAGAAAGTGTGCATATCTGAGCGCCTCAAGTCTCTCAAATGCTATAAGCACATCTGCACAGCCCTCTTCAACGATAGGCTCATTGACCTTCTCGCCATATCTTACATATGTAACAACACTTCCACCTCTCTGGCTCATTCCGTGAACCTCTGAGAGCTTGACATCATATCCTGCTGCCGTGGTGATTCCACCGAGTATACGGCTTGTGAGAAGTGTTCCCTGTCCGCCTACGCCGACGATCATAATATTTTTTGTCTCCATGATTAGAACTCCTCCCTTTCTATAGCATCGAACTTGCATCGCTTCATGCACAGTCCGCAGCCTGTACAGAGTGTGTCATCTATACGGATGGTTCCATCCTCCTGCCTGATAACTGCAGGACATCCTGGCTTTAAGCACATACCGCACTTCTTACACTTCTCAGGTATTGCCTTGCATCTTCCTGTTATCTTAGTCGTCTTCAAAAGTACACAAGGTGACTTTGTGATGATGACTGATACCTCATCCTTTGCTGTCTCCTCCTTGATGAGCTTCTTAAGACCTTCTATATCAAATGCATTTATCTCATGGACGTTCTGGATTCCCAGTGCCTTGCAGAGATTGTAAATATCAATGGCGTATGTAGGATCTCCCATCAGTGTCTTGCCTGTTGCGGCGTGATCCTGATGTCCTGTCATACCTGTTGTAGAGTTGTCAAGTATGATGACTGTTCCTGTACTCTGGTTATATACCATGTTCATGAGTGAGTTCACACCTGTGTGAAGGAATGTTGAATCACCTATGACTGCTACCCAGTTCTTGATGTAATCCTTGCCCTTTGCCTTCTCCATTCCATGAAGGGTAGAGATAGATGAACCCATGCAGACTGTTGTGTCAATAACACTGAGTGGCGCAACAGCTCCAAGTGTATAGCATCCGATATCTCCTGCTGCGTGTATCTTCAGCTCTGAGAGAACTGAGAATACGCTTCTATGTGGACAACCAGGGCAGAGGATAGGTGGTCTTGCTGGAACCTGAGCAGCCTCAGCAGTCTCAACCTTCTCGCCCAGGATTTTCTCCCTGAGCATGTTGGCACTGTACTCACCCTGAACTGTGAGTAGTTCTTTACCGACTGCATCTATCCCCCACGCTCTCACCTGAGTCTCGATATGTGGCTCAAGCTCCTCGATGACATATACCTTGTCAACCTGTGCACAGAAATCCTCGATCATCTTTCTTGGAAGCGGATTTACCATACCAAGCTTTAAGACTGATGCGTTTGGCATAGCCTCTCTCACATACTGATAAGGGATACCACTGGTGATGACACCCACGCTCTTGTCCCTCATCTCAACTCTGTTGATCGGCATGTCAGCGCCATCTGCTGCCATGTCCTTGAGTCTCTGCTCTACGAATACATGACGTGGTATAGCATTACCAGGCATCATGACATATTTCTTTATATTTCTCTCATATGGCTTGTCAGGAATCTCCTGTCTGTCGCAAAGCTCTACAACCCCCTGTGAGTGTGAAAGTCTTGTGGTTGTACGGAGCATTACAGGAGTATCATACTTCTCACTCAGCTCAAATGCATACTTTGTGAAATCCTTTGCCTCCTGGCTGTCTGATGGCTCAACCACCGGAATCATGGCTGTTCTTGCAACAAGTCTTGAATCCTGCTCATTCTGCGATGAGTACATTCCTGGATCGTCCGCTGCAACAAGTACCATACCTCCGTTCACACCTGTGTATGCTGCTGTGAACAGTGGATCTGATGCAACATTCACACCTACGTGCTTCATCGACACTATGGATCTTACCCCAGCAAATGATGCACCAATAGCTACCTCTGTGGCAACCTTTTCATTTGGTGACCATTCTGAGTAAATGTCTCCTTTATACTGCACCATGTTCTCACTGATCTCTGTACTTGGTGTTCCAGGATATGCCGCTGACACCTTGACACCTGCTTCATAACAGCCTCTTGCAATGGCTGCGTTACCAAGCATAATCTTCTTCTCGCCCATGAATCTTACCCTTTCTGTCTATTTATTGATATTTTTAATTTATTTCGTCTAATAAGACACTCTAATTTGTTATTATACAAGAATTATCAATAAAATAAAAGAGTTTTCTCTAACCCTTGATTTTCTGAGTCTGACGTACCATATCTGCAAAATCCTGCCACTGCATATCGATAATGTCATCACTGTCGGATGAACTTCCCGTCTTCCCACTAACCAGCGACAGAACCATATCAAGATCTGCTGCTCCCGCGTACTCACTGTTTTTGAGGAGCATGCCATAAGCCGCCACTGCACTTGCCGCACTCATGTCAGCGGACATTCCGCCGTTGTAGCTGTCTGTCTTCACCACACAGCTCACAAGGTTGCTCTTATCTCCATCGGGGTCCTTGTATCTTATGTTCACTGTCGCAAGCTCACCTGCATAGTTCTCTGCGCTATCTGACTTATCCCGAAGGTCTTGTGATGTTGACTCTGCTGTATTCACCTGATTTATATTTTCTCCGTATTTGTGATTGGCCGCAGGTACTTCAAAATCAGATCCGGCCGGCACTATCTCATACAGCACCGTAACCATGTGTCCTGCACCTATCTCACCGCCGTCCACCGCATCATTTGCAAAATCCGCATCCGCAAGAGCGCGGTTCTCATAGCCTATCTGTCTGTATCCCTTTACATTTGTCGGGTTGAACTCTAACTGAAACTTCACGTCCTTGGCAACGGTGTTCAGTGTGCCGCCCATCTCGTCCACCAGCACCTTCTTTGCCTCATATGCGGAATCTATAAATGCATAGCTTCCATCGCCGTTATCTGCCAGCGCTTCAAGCTTGTTGTCCTTCAGATTGTCCGTTCCAAACCCAAGCACGCTGAGGAAAATGTTGTTTTCCTTTTTCTCCTCGGTTATTAGATCCACAAGGTCGCTTTCACTGGTCAGCCCCACGTTCAAGTCCCCATCTGTCGCAAGTATGACACGGTTATTTCCACCATTTATGAAGTTTTTCTCCGCCAGCTCATAAGCTGTGATGATGGCATCGCCGCCGTTGGTGCAGCCCTCAGCGGTCATATTTGAAAGAGCCTCACTTATAGTATACTGCTCTGAACCTGGTGTACCCGAGAGCACCACAGTATCCTCTCCCGCATAAGTCACTATGCTAACCCTGTCATTTTCATCCAGATTCTCCGCGAGCATAGCAAATGACTGCTGCACAAGAGGGAGTTTATTGTCATCATACATAGATCCCGAGGTATCGATCAGGAACACTAGATTTGAAGGCTTCTTGTCCCCGAAATCTATCTCGTCTGTGTTGATCCCCACCATCATAAGCTTTGTGTCCTTGTTCCACGGGCAGTCCGAATATTCTGTGTATATAGAAAACTTCTCTCCGTCCTCAGGCTTCTTTCTGTAGTCATAGGTAAAATAATTCAACATCTCCTCTATTCTCACCGCTCCATCAGGAGGAAGACTACCTGACTCTATATATGACCTAACGTTGCTGTAGGATGCTGTATCCCTGTCCGCCGCAAATGTAGAAAGTGGTCTGTCAACTGTGGACACAAATCCATTCTCCGTCATGCTGTCATATTCTCTCGTATCGTAGGCGACCTCTGAATACATAGAATTTGAAGTATCTGTCACCATCGCTGTATCTCCAGCGACTGTTTCCACATCACAAGCTTCCTCCGCATACATAACATCATTCGACGTACTGTTGAATATTCCTCTCAAGCCATTGTCCTGCAGCGACTTCTTTTTTTGCTTACTTTCTTTTTCCCTGTACTTTTCTGCGATCCCTGTTATCTCTGTCTTATCCCCATTTTGTTTTTCAAGGCGCATTCCCCTGCCATCTACTGCATCATCGTTACCGCAGCCCGTAAGACCTCCTACCATCATAATCCCTGCCATAACTGCGCATATGGATCTTGCAAATATTTTTGAATTATATTTCATCATAAAAAATCCCTCCGTAATATGAATTTCAAGCTACCGGTCAAGCCTTATATTCTATATACGAAGGGATTATTATTTTTTATGGTAATTTCTGTATTTTTTTAATTTTTGATTTGTTTGTGCTATTCTGCCCTCTCAAATCTGTACCAGTTGCCCTCAACCTTCACTACAAGGCTGCCATCATCACACACAATGTAGGCTGAGTTTCTGGATGGGTTCATGTCAAAGTTGACCTCGCCGTCATTTGCCGGCACGCCATCGGTGTAGCTCTCAGCGTAGGCCGCTTTGCTCTCATCCACGCTGTCAGCATCGACCATGTCGTATGTGTCCCTGTAGAGCACACCATCCAACATGATCATGGGGATATAGTCAGCACTATTCACAGAATTCTGAGCATCAGTATTTCTCTGTACATCATAGCTCGCCGTGGCGTTGTCTGCCATTTCAGCAGCGTCGCCTTGAATATCGTCTGCCGCAGCCGCGTCACTTTCTTCTGCATAATAACTTTCATCCGAAGTCACCTTCACACTGTTGTCCTGCGCTGTCTTATCGCTTGCCCTCTTACGGCTGTTCCTTAACGGTCCGGCTACGATCAGCACACACACCACTGCCGCTGCCACAAGACCGGAGACGATCTGGATGGTTCTTCTGTTCCTGACTTTACGGTCTTTCTTGACTCCAAACTTCTTATCTCCAGATTTCTTATCCTGCACCCGCTGCGCATCCACCGCATCAAGTCCTGCCTCTATTTTTTCCCAGAGATCAGGTGCATCCATATTCTCTATATATTTGTCAGCTATTTCCTTTTCCAGTTCATCTTCATGTCTGTTCATAGTCTGCACCTCCTAAGTCTCTTGATTGCACTGTTGTAAAGCCACGTGACTGTTCCCATCGGCTTGCCAACTATCTCTGATATCTCTCTGAAGGTAAATCCTCCAGCCACCTTCATATCAACTATCTCCCGCTCATCAGGCTTAAGCGACTCCATGGCCACCTTCAGTGACACGCTGTTCACAACCTGTTCCTCCATGCTGCCACTCTGCCCGGTCTCCGGTATCTCATCCACCAGAGCCTCACGGTCTATCTTCCTGATCCTGTCCACCGCCATATTCCGGGCGATCGTGACCAGCCATTTCTTATGTCCATTTCCCGGCTTATAGCTTCCCGCAATGCTGTACAGCTTGATGAAGAATTCCGATGTCACATCCTCAGCCTCCTCGCGCTGTCCTATGGCGTCGTACACCACAGCATATATGAGCTTCAGATACGCATCATATATGTGCCGCAGGCTATCACTGTCGCCCGCCGCCATCGCAGACATGCACTGTTCAAATTCTCTGTCTGTCATAGCTCCCTCCTCATGATAATATACGTTATATCAACTGATTTTTATGGAATGTAATTTAACTTTTTAATCTTTTCCGCCTATTTGCAACATCATATCTTCCGCATGGCGGCAAATCCCATCACGTAATTTTTACTGCCACCAGCCGTGTCAAATGGCCATACCATATGGCGGCTGTCAACCAGCTCCACGTCGTAGTTCATATGAAGCGACATATCCTTCATGAGCTGTGCCACACCTTCTATGTCCTCCACCGACTTCATCGTCTCCACATCCCGCCTGTCAAATGCATTTGCAAGCTTCTCTGCGCATGTCTGATCCTCACATGCAACGACCTCATATCCATATATGAGGACATCCTTTGTCATATGATACATGTAGTCATTGAGTCTCTCCACCGCCGCCTCGTTCAGCCCCGAGATGGCACTGCTTATGAGTCTAAGATCCTCGTCATGATAATTGTCCCTGTAGTGGTAAAGCAATGCAGCAAATCTGGAATTGAGCTGGCTGTGAAGCCCGACCGCCACACTGTAATCAAATATATCAAGATACCTGTCAGTGTCATTTACTATATCCCCAGATTCCGTTCTGCCAATATATTTACCGGAATTGGCAGTCGCTATGCCTGTCAGGAACTCAAGTATATGCTCGGTGTCCGCACAGTCCTCAAGCATCGCCTCATACAAGCGGTACTGGTCATCGTCTACATGCCAGAATGGAATATCCGCTATTATATAATCCTGTTCCTTCAGCCCATATTCCCTGACTGCCGAAAGCAAAGCTTCCCTGTCTCTGTCTATGAGCACCAGCCTGTAATTATCTGCCAATCTTCCTATATCTATATCGCCGGCCGGTCCTATTCCCCACAGTGCAAGCACAGGCTTTGAATTCGCTGCATCTGCATCCTGCCCGGATTCTTTTTTTACCCGGCAGTTATTTTCTATATATTCCGTCACCTCACGTCTGTACTGTTCCCATCCCACATAGGAATCCGGTATACGCTCCGTGGCGATCATCTCATCAAAATAGCTCATTGTCTTCTCCTGACTCTGTGAACTGACAAATAAAGCAAAAGGGTTATGCCTGTCAGTATTTATTGATCATTCACAGGTATTTTATAAAATTTTATTTTTAAGCACAAGTGTAATGTAGTATAATACACATAGTTGTGCAACAGGACACACCATTCCAGTTTTTTACATTTTGGAGGAGTTATGGAATCAATACAGACAAATGCTCTGAACAGCAAATACATCAATTCCCTTCTGCGTCCGGAGGAAAATCCCTTCATGCAGGAGATGCAGAACTTTGAGGAGATCATGATGATGTATTCATGTGCCATCAGAGAGGTAAAGACAAAATTCGAAGTGCTGAATGATGATTTCAGCGTAAGATATAAGAGAAATCCTATAGAATTCATACAGTCAAGGATCAAAAAGCCTGTCAGCATTGCCAAAAAGCTTGCTAGCAAGGGCTGTCCGGTTACATGTGCAAGTATACTGAACAATCTGGATGATGTCGCCGGAATAAGAGTCATCTGCCCATTCATCGACGACATATATATGGTGGCAGAAAAGCTCATAAGTCAGGACGACATCACCCTGATTGAAGCAAAAGACTACATATCGCATCCAAAGCCAAATGGCTACCGCAGTCTGCATGTCATAGTCGAGATTCCTGTGTTCTTCGCAGACCACACAAGGAATATGCGTGTGGAGGTACAGATCAGAACAATCGCGATGGACTTCTGGGCGAGCCTGGATCACCAGCTCAGATATAAGAAGGATATCCCGAACGTGGACATGATCTCCGCAAGACTTAAGAAATGCGCAGATGTGATATCCGCAACAGACCTTGAGATGCAGTCCATCAAGAACAGCATATATGGTCAGAGGTATATTCCTGAACTTAAGAGAGAATCACCTGAAGAATAACTACAGTTATTTATTACTGATATTTTTCAACCTCAGGTAGAATGAAAAAATTGAAATATTTGCAACTTTTCATTTGACATTTTATCAAATCTGTTGTAGTATAACTGATGTTGTTAAGCAACATGTGTGCATAGCTCAGCTGGATAGAGCACTTGGCTACGGACCAAGGTGTCGGGGGTTCGAATCCTCTTGCGCACGTGACAGAAGCTGTCTGAATTATTTCAGACAGCTTTTTTGTTTCATCAAAACTACTTTATAACAGCCAAATATTATTCATAAAAAAGCCAGGGGGGTGATTGTGATATACTTCACATATCATCCCCTGACTTTCCGTATACACATGGGGTGCGGCTATAAGCTTTATTTACATAAAGTGCTACTCCCTGCTCCCCAGATATTCTTCCACCTTCTCCGGCGTATCCAGTCTCAGCCGTACAATAGTCATCATGATCATGTATCGCAGGACTTCCTTTAATATCTCTTCGTCAAACTGCGACTTCATATTTTCCGGATACGCATGTACGAGAAAATGCACATTGTAGGCATCGCCCTGTCTTGATATAAATGCACTCACATAGAGGCCATTCATGACCGCTGTTATGATGTCGTCATCCGTGATCTGTATATTTATCTTATACATCTTTGATATAAACTTTACCGTCTTGTCTTCTTTTACGAGAAAACGCCTGTCTGTAATCTCTCCTATGGAAAAGTTCTGTTTATGGAGTGTTATCGCCTGCAGGAATTCTGATTCCCTGTCATTCTCAATTATGTAATCATATATATCATTCGGTGTGTATGCCATGTTACTCAAGTTGTCCTTTCGTCTATTTGTCTATGATCTATGCGCTAAGCACTTTTTTCATTCTCACATCCGGTGTCATCACGTCACACTGCCCATCGTAAGCCCAATCACAAATACCACAAATGCACCAATTGTAAGCACGTACCACTCAATGACACGGACTGCAAGTTCCCAGTCCGACGGCTCAACATCATGCAAGTTTCTCACTCTGGGCCACATAGCCAGTTTGAAAAGTTCATCAGGAAACAACATGCTTACGACTGCAATAATGCATATAATGATTCCGAATATATATAATACTATATTTCCTCTGTTTGTAGTCTGCGGACCAGTAATAAACTTCACTATTTCATAAATATCCGGTGGATTTGCATAATAATCTCCTAAAACCACATCAAAATCGTTTGCCATCGTGCCGTCCGCATTGTATACCATGTAGCCATCTTTTGAGACAGCGCCTCTAAAAAACACCTTATCACCTTCCATGATCTTTACTCCGATATAATCATCAGATGATAACATGCCATCCTCTGTCCCTGCTGGTATGACAGAAGGATCCTCCATCCAGCTATATGGTCCATATGTTATGTCCCTATATTCGTCTCCTGTAAATCGGTGATAACACTTAAATTCTATCCTCTGGTCATCATATACTGTGATGCTTGTATATTCATCTGTATATATCACCTTTCCCTGTTCTTCTTTTCGAGTCAAAAAGTCATCCCTGAACTCTATTCCCTTTATGGACATTATAATCGGATAAATTATAGAAAATGCTATGATCATCACCACTATAATGATCATTAGAACCTTCTGCGTCTTAGATAAATTCTTTATTCTTTCCATACACAGTTCTCCCTTCAACCACCAATTTTCTGTTATCTTCATGAGCTGCCAAAACATGCTCTGCAAGTTTCAAGTACATATCGACTGCCTATATTATCCTCCCGTGCTATCCGCAGCCCCTGACTAATGCCCACGCACGCCTAGAACAGATCCAGCGTATTGTCAAGATATATTTCTTCTCTAACCTTGAGCTGATACTCTGGCTTTGTCATATAGTATAGCAGAAATTCCAGCACTATGGCACTCCCAAGACTTCTCCCCTCTATCTTGAGATTGGAAAATCCCATCGGCAGGTAAATGTTCCTTATATCATCTATACCTATAAATCCAGGATTCTCCATCGCCTTTGAAAAACGATAGCCGTCTGCTGCGTTCGGCGATGTACAGCGGTGAATTGATCTCTCACCGAGAGCCATACGGCTCACATCCTCATAGCAGGCTTTCCTGTCCTGACAGGAGAACGAACAACACTCGTTGCACAGGAATTCCACTTTGTCTTTCTGCTTTTGCGAAAGCGCTCTCAGCCTGTCAAATGCTTTGTTCAGCCGGAAATCCGGCACAACATACCTGAATTCATCCCGGTCAAGCTCTGCTGAAAACAGATCAAAGTCCGTGATGACCTTTGTTGTCGATGAAACCAGATATAGTCCCGGATAATTCTCCTGCAGATAGTCAAGTAACAACTCCGAATGGACTATGACACCGTTTTGAATATCACCCTTCTCAAACGCTCTGCACAAATCATTACACCGTTTATCCGCAAGATGTTCCAGTCTTAACAATGAGTTGCTGAAGGTCAGCCTCGCCGATATTCCATACTCACTCATAAACTCCAGCACATCTCCGGCATCGCTGTCGCCATATCCCACTCTGCCACCACCCCAGAGGCAGTCTCCCGGTGCTCCATACACCGAGCCGATATCACACCAGTCGTAAAAATATTCCCTGTGCTCACGGTATAGTGGCAGGAATACCTTGTACAGCTCGTAGAATTCAAAAAGTCCGGGCAGATGGTAATGTGCCTTGTATTCTGTTTTGTTATTCTCTGGCATTGATCTGCCAGACAATGGCTCATTCTTCATAGTGTTCATTTTTCTGTTTTTCTTTCAATTCCCACATATTATCTTCGTTTCCAGCTTCCGCATACTGTCTACAATTATATAAAAGTTCTTCATCTGTTGCAAACCATGTTTAGGATATTGTATATTTGAGCTATGGAAATTCACATTTTATAAGTGAGGGATGACTATGAATTATGCATTTACAAATGGACAAATATTAAACGGAACTAAAGATATGCAGATACAGACCGGTCTCTGTATCCTGGTCAGGGACTGCAAAATATACGACATCGCAAAGGATACTGCTGATCTTGACGGATACAAGATCATAGACCTTCAGGGACATTACATTCTGCCGGGTCTTATCAATATGCATGTACATCTTGCGGGAAGCGGAAAACCACAGAAGAAGCAGCGCAACAATGAAAAACTTGTAAATACCATCATGGGCTCGGCGCTTACCAGAGCCATCGCATACAACATGGTGGCGGGCTTTGCAAAGGACGAACTGCTAAGCGGTGTCACTACCATAAGAACTGTTGGCGGCCTTGGAAACTTTGACACCAGACTGCGTGACGAAATCGAAGCAGGCACCAAGACGGGGCCGCGTATCCTTGCCGCCAACCGGGGAATCTCGGTTCCCGGGGGACATATGGCGGGATCTGTAGCTATCGCTGCTGCAAACATAGATGAAGCACTTGCCCACCTGAACAAATGTGAGAAAGAAAAGGTTGACATAATCAAGCTCATGATCACCGGTGGAGTGCTTGATGCAAAGGAAAAGGGCACTCCAGGAGAACTGAAGATGTCACCTGATATGGTGCGCGCAGTCTGCGACAAGGCTCATGCAGACGGCTACATGGTTTCCGCACACGTCGAATCACCCGAAGGTGTCCGCGTTGCTCTGGAAAACGGAGTTGATTCCATAGAGCACGGTGCCAAAATGGACGATGACATGATCAGACTTTTCAAGGAACGCGGAGCATTCCTCTGCACCACTATCTCTCCGGCTCTTCCATATGCCCTGTTTGAACGCGCACTCACGAATGCGACCGAGGTCGAACAGTACAATGGAAATGTCGTATTTGAGGGAATCATAGACTGCTCAAAGGCAGCCCTGGCAAATGACATCCCTGTTGTACTGGGAAATGACGTCGGCTGTCCATGGATCACACAGTATGACTTCTGGCGTGAGCTGTACTACTTCCACAAATACGTCGGGGTATCCAACTCATTTGCACTGTACACCGCGACAAAGCGGAGTGCGGAGCTTGCCGGGATTGGACAGCTCACCGGATCCATCGAGAAGGGCAAATATGCAGACATGATAGTCACCGCAGGAAATCCTCTTGACGATCTGCGCGTCCTAAGAAACCTTGAGATGGTCATCACCAAGGGAAACATCATCGACCACCCAAAGATCAAGAAGAGGAAGAATGTCGATGCAGAGCTGGACAAGTTTCTGTAGGCAATACAAACAAACTGCAACGGAGGTTATTATTTATTATGGGGAATACATTCAGGGAAGTGCAGTGTTTCAAATGCGGACACATTTTTATGTGGCAGAAAGATGGTATAGAATATCAGTCTGAATATCGTCTGGAAAGCACCAGCGAACTGCTGGGAATTGCGGCATGTCCTAAATGCGGAACGGATATGCTGGTAATTCCGCATATTCTTGAGGGAATCTCTAAAGATTCAAATGGAATTGTGGAATCAGGGATACGGGGAATATAAAGACAAAAATAACCGGGTATGTTTCTTCCTGAACATGCCCGATTATTTTTTATATGGGAATATCCTACTCATCTGGATTCACGATGGCGCCTATCTTAAACTCTCTGCCATCCTTTTGCCACTGTCTGTACTCCGCTGTAGCGGCAAAGAGTACATCTCCCGATGAGTTGATTGCCGTCTCAAGTGAATCCTGGACCACTCCGATGATCATTCCGACAGCAACAGCCTGCATGGATATATCCTGTGGGATTCCAAACAGCGAGCACGCCATAGGAATGAGCAACAGCGAACCTCCCGCAACACCTGAGGCACCGCACGCGCCAAGGGTTGCCATAAGACTGAGCATGAGTGCTGTCGGAACGTCAACCGACACTCCCATGGTATTTGCAACGGAAAGCGCCATTATAGTTATAGTGATGGCGGCACCATCCATATTGATGGTCGCGCCAAGCGGTATGGATACCGAATACACATCCGGGTCAAGTCCAAGTCTTTTGCAAAGTGACATGTTCACTGGGATATTTGCCGCAGAACTTCTGGTGAAGAACGCCGTCACACCTGACTCTCTGAGGCATCTCCACGCAAGTGGATATGCATTTCTCCTTAAGACGATAGTCGCAAGGAGCGGATCTACGATCAATGCAACCGTAAGCATGGCGCCCACAAGCACAAGCAGCAATCTGCCATATTCCTTGAATATCGACAATCCACTCTCCGATACTGTCGTGAACACAAGTCCCATGATTCCAAATGGTGCGCACCCGATGATCCACCTCACGACGGTTGATACCGCATCCGATATGGATACAAGTGCAGATTTTATAGACTTGCTTGTCCGTCGCATGGCAAGTCCAAACAAAAGTGCCCATGCAAGTATGCAGAGATAATTTGCGTTGAGTATCGCATTTACGGGATTATCGGTGATGTTGAGCAAAAGATTCTGGAGGACCTCCATGATTCCCGATGGGACGACATCCGCCTGATATGATTCAAGGTCCAGTGTCATAGTTACAGGGAAAATAAAACTTGCGCTCACCGCCACTACCGCTGCGCATAGCGTGCTGAGCATATACATGATCGTCACCATACGGAACTGCTGGCCATTTCCCTTTCCTGCATTTGCAATTGAGCTGATGACAAGGGCAAACACCAGTATCGGCGCAATTGCCTTGAGCGCCCTGACGAACATGGTTCCGATCAGGCCTATTCCCGTTGCCCCCGGCACCAGAAGTCCCAGCACCGCACCGATCACTATTCCAACCAATATCTTCGCGATCAGCGACACCCTATTCCACATCTCTACAATCTTTTTCATGAATCTAACTCCTAACTATATCTATATTTCTGCTTTTTAACACACATTTTCTTTAGTATTCTTCTTTCTCAGAAGAAGTATCCTCACGAGCAAAAGCACTGGGAATATAACTCACGCAAGGATTCCGCGTTTCTTAATAGTATCATATATCGATCAGGCTTGTATATAACAGATTTCATAACACAAAAAAGCGGCGAACAGATTCTTGCTTCTGTTCGCCGCCACTTCACTTCTATAATATTCTGTTTTATGACCAGACTTCCTCTGCTATCTTCTTAACGAGCTTGAGCTTTGCCCACTGCTCATCCTCTGTCAGCTTGTTTCCGATCTCACATGATGCAAATCCGCACTGAGGGCTCAGGCATAATCTGTCAAGTGGTACATACTTTGCAGCCTCATGGATCCTTGCAATGACCTTCTCCTTATCCTCAAGAACCGGAGACTTTGTAGTGATGAGTCCGAGCACGACCTTCTTGTTCTCTGAAACCTTTGCAAGAGGTGCAAATCCGCCTGATCTCTCATCATCATACTCAAGGAACAGCGCATCCACATTCTCATTTGCAAATACGTAATCTGCAACTGTGTCATAAGGACCACTGGTGAAGAATGTTGAGTGATAATTTCCTCTGCAGATATGTGATGTAATAACCATATCCTCCGGCTTTCCCTCCAATGCAAGGTTGTTCACTGCAAGCAGCTCTTTCTTGACATCCTCAAGTGATATTCCAAGTGCCTTATATCTCTGCTTTGCGGCATCCCCCACTATGGCGCCCCATGTACAATCGTCAAGCTGAAGATTTCGACAGCCTGCATCATAAAACTGCTTAATTACATCCTGATAAGCCTTTCCAATGTCCTGGATAAGCTCCTCATTTGCAGGATAGAACTTCCTTGTGTTTGCAATATTGTCAGGTACTATCATCTGCTGAAATGTCTGTGCAGGAGCCGGTATCGTATACTTTGCAACAGTATTCTCATCCTCGAACTGCTTTAAGAACTTAAAATATTCAACAAATGGGTGCGCCTTTGCCTTTATCTTGCCTACAAGATAAGTGTCGTCAAGAACTGCAAGCTCTGCATCGAATTTCACACCATTTCCAGTGTTCTCATGGGCAACGCCATCAAGTCCCCACATAAAGTCAAGATGCCAGAATGTTCTTCTGAACTCGCCATCTGTGATCGCATGGAATCCGAGTTCCTTCTGTTTTGCAACAACCTTGGTAATCTCCTCATTGACAACTTTGTCGAACTCTTCCTTGGTGATCTTTCCGTCCCTGTATGCTGCCTTCGCATCCTTGAGTGCCTGTGGTCTAAGGAAGCTTCCTACAAAATCGTATCTGAAAGGTGTCTGTAATTTGCTCATATGTCTTTATCCTCCGTAGTGTTTTCTCGTTTTCTTAACTTGAGGATATTCTAACAGGATAGGCTGTCCATGGAAAATACTATTATTTCGAGGCTCGCCATAGTTTTAAACTATGGAATATGATAAGAGTACTCCACTATCAATGCTTAAAATTCTATAAACCGCCAAATCTATAACAAAAAGCCTGCATAATCCCTATGTGAAATCATCCACAATGACAATCGTCAAATATGATTTCATATAGGCTTATACAGGCTTTCATACCCTATTATTCAATATTCTTTAACTCCACTGCGAGTTATACAAATCCGCATAGAATCCATTCTGCGCCATAAGCTCATCATGGTTACCCTGCTCTATGATGTCACCGTCCTTCATAACAAGGATGATGTCTGCATTCTTGATGGTTGACAGTCTGTGGGCTATGACAAAGCTTGTTCTGCCCTTCATCAGATTGTCCATGGCTCTCTGAATCCTGTGTTCTGTTCTCGTATCGACTGATGATGTAGCCTCATCGAGGATTAGGACCGGATTGTCAGCAAGAATTGCTCTTGCGATAGTTAAGAGCTGTTTCTGTCCCTGGGAGATATTTGTTATCTCCTCATTGAGCTCCATGTTGTATCCACCCGGAAGTGCCGAGATAAATCTATGTGCATGAGCTGCCTTTGCCGCTGCGATAACTTCCTCATCCGTAGCGTTCAATCTTCCATATCTGATATTCTCCATGATAGTGCCCTTGAACAGCCATGTGTCCTGAAGCACCATGCCAAATACATCCCTGAGCTCACGCCTGTTGAAGTCCTTAATATTGTGTCCGTCCAGAAGTATAGCACCGCCATTCACGTCGTAGAATCTCATGAGCAGCTTGACCATGGTGGTCTTGCCCGCTCCGGTAGGTCCGACTATGGCTACCTGCTGTCCCGGTTTTACATGGGCTGAGAAATCCTTGATGATGATCTGATCCGGATTGTAGCCAAACTTTACATGTTCAAATGTAACTTCACCCTTGATTCTCTCTGTGGATACAGGATTCTCTACTATCTGCTCCTCTTCTTTCTCTTCAAGAAGTTCAAATACTCGCTCAGCGGCTGCTGCCATCTGCTGCATCATATTTGTGACCTGGGCAACCTGCTGAACAGGCTGTGTGAGATTCTTCACGTACTGTATAAATGCCTGGATATCACCTATCTGGATAGTTCCTCTGATCGCCAGAGCCGCACCTGATATGGCAACTGCCACATAGCCCAGATTACCGACAAACATCATAATAGGCTGCATCAGTCCTGAGAAGAACTGTGACTTCCATGCTGACTTGTACAGAGTCTCATTTGTCTCATGGAACTCTCTTCTAACGTCGTTCTCCTTATTGAACGCTTTTATGACATTGTGTCCGCCATACACCTCTTCAACCTGACCGTTTATGTGTCCCACGTATTCCTGCTGCTGCTTGAAGAATCTCTGGGATTTCTTGATGACAAACATCATGAGCATGATACTTATCGGAAGTATCAGCACTGATATAAGTGTCATAAGCGGGCTGATCGTGAGCATCATCACGATTACACCGATGACCGTACTAACCGATGTAATGAGCTGTGTGATACTCTGGTTCAGACCATTTCCCATGGTGTCTATATCATTTGTGATCCTTGAAAGTACCTCGCCATAGGTTCTGCTCTCAAAGTAGCTCATCGGCATCCTGTTGATCTTCTCGGATACCTCACGTCTCATCCTGTAGCACACCTTCTGGGTGATACCGGTCATGATGAAGCCCTGAACAAAGCTAAATGTCACACTTAGCACATACAAACCGAGACAGAACAGCAATATCTTACCGATATACGTGAAATCAATTCCGCCGTTGCCTGTTATCTTGTTCATGATCCCCTCGGACAGGGCTGTTGTCGCCTTGCCGAGTACCTTCGGACATACTACGTTGAATATTGTACTTCCAATTGCAAATATAGCAACGACAACAACCGCTGCCTTGTACTTGCCTATATATCTGAATAACTTTCCTATCGTTCCCTTGAAGTCCTTGGCTTTCTCGCCGCCCCTCATAGGACCGTGGCCTCTTCTAGGGCCTCTGAAACTTCTCTGATTATTTGTCTGATTCTGTTCTGCCATGTCCTACACCTGCCTTTCTGAGTCAGTTCCAAGACTGGCTGCTATCTCCGATGGGGAAAGCTGCGACTCGGCTATCTGCCTGTACTCCTCACAGGTCTGCATGAGTTCCTTGTGAGTTCCCTTGCCGACTATCGTACCCTCGTCAAGCACAAGTATCTGATCTGCTGAGAGTATGGTGCTTACTCGCTGTGCAACGATAAATACTGTACTGTCATTTACGTGCTCGCCAAGTGCCTTTCTGACTGCCACATCCGTCTTGAAATCAAGCGCCGAAAAGCTGTCGTCAAATATCAGGATCTTCGGCTTTCTCGCTATGGCCCTGGCTATAGCAAGACGCTGTTTCTGACCACCGGACACATTTCCACCGCCCTGGGCAACCGCACTGTCGTAACCGTGCTCCTTCTCCTCTATGAAGTCGGATGCCTGGGCAATCTCAGCTGCAAGCTTGACATCTTCATCAGATGCATCTGGTGCACCGAATCTTATATTGGACGCAATCGTTCCCGAGAACAGAATTCCCTTCTGCGGAACAAAACCGATATTCTGTCTCACGCTCTCCATGGTGAGGTCTCTTATATCCTGTCCGTCTATCGTTATCGACCCCTCCGTAACATCATAGAATCTCGGGAGGAGCTGAACCAGTGTACTCTTACCACAACCGGTACTTCCTATGATCGCCGTAGTCTGTCCAGGCTTGGCCTCAAATGAGATATTCTCAAGTACGTTCTCATCTGCTCCCGGATATGCAAATGCGACATTGTCATACTTTACGACACCCCTTGGTGCTTCAAGCTTCTTTGCCCCGGCTGCGTCCTGAACCGTCACATCCGTATCTATGATCTCCTGTATTCTGTCTGCTGCCACACTGGCACGAGGGAGCATGACTGACATCATGCTGAGCATAAGGAACGACATGATAATAAGCATTGTGTATGTAATAAATGCAGTCATTGATCCTACCTGGAGGACACCCGCATCAATCTTGTGAGCTGCCACCCACTCTATGAGTATGCTTATGGCATACATGATGAACATGAGTATAGGCATTGCAAATGTCATGACTCTATTGACGAACAATGTGTTCTTCGTCAGGTCTTTATTTGCCTCGTCAAATCTCTCTTCCTCTCGTTCCTCTCTGCCAAATGCCCTGATAACCGGGATACCTGTAAGTATCTCTCTTGACACAAGGTTTACTCTGTCCACCAGTGTCTGCATAACTTTAAACTTTGGCATGGCGATGACCATAAGCGTTCCCATGAGAATCACAACTGCTGCTATACCGATGAATATTACCCAGCCCATTCCGGCTCCATTCTCAACAACCTTGACGATTCCTCCAATAGAAAGTATCGGTGCATATAGAACCATTCTGAGCATCATAACTGTAACCATCTGTATCTGCTGGACATCATTTGTAGATCTCGTTATAAGAGATGCGGTTGAGAACTTGTTGATCTCAGCATCCGAAAATGCGATAACCTTGTTGAACACCTTCTCTCTGAGTCCGCAGGCAACGCTTGCCGCAACCCTTGACGCCACAAGTCCTATGAGAACCGCAGCTGCAGCCATGAGAAGTGACATCCCAAGCATCTTCACCGCTGCCCACTTCAGATATGACATCTGTCCTGCCTTATAATCGTAGCCAAAGCTGTCGTAGCATATCCTTGTACATGCTATGGCTGTGGATTCCATATAGTCTTCACCCATGCTGTCGAGCATGCCGTCAACCGTAGGCTTCATCTGTTCACCGATCTGCGCCCACATCTCCTCCGGCATCTCGTCAAGGGTGATTCCCATCTTATCGAGTCCTGCCTTAATTGCATTGTCCTCGTCAGAGTTCACCATCTGATAGGGATAGTAATACATCATAAGTCCCTTCATACAGGCACTATCCACTTCTTCTATGTGTTTCTCGCCGTCTTCTGTCAGATAATAATAACCATCCGAACCGTCTTTATAATATTTCTCCCATACGGCTTTCTCATCGTCATCCATAAATCCGTCTATCACGTTATAGGCTTTCTCCGGGATCTGTTTTGGGCTACAGTTCTCTATACCGTAGTTCTGTATACCGGTATCTATGAGCTTTGAGGTGTAGTCCGGAAGTGACAGATCACAGTATGCCTGCAGAACGAGAAGCAGGGCTATGATAATGACCGACTTCCAATACGGCTTCAGATTTCTGAATATCTGCATGTCATTTCCTCCTTGAACAATTATTAATCAGATGAATGTATCCCCCTCTAGTCTTTCTATGTGCACAACATAACATCACCTGTACAGGTGATGTTATGTTGTAAACGTTAATATACATTATGCAAGGATACATTCATCTGATATCTACGCTTTCTTCTGACGGAGAAAATGCCATGCTTTAGCTGACGTTGTTTTCCCCTTTACATTTCCAAGCGTATTCTTACTTTATTTGAATATCTTTGAAAGTTTATCATTGCATATATTCTTAGTCAATTAAATATCTATAAAGATTTAATAATTTTTATGACAAAAGAACGGCAGCCGCTGTTCTCCAGCAACTACCGTTTTTTTCCGTTTCTTCTGACTTTCAATCTAAGCCAGCTTTATCCGCTCCGCCGCATCCCTTGTTATAGCAAGTCTTTTTCCCTTTACTTTGATTATCACATTGCCAAAGTAAGACGATACGACCTGCACCTGATCTCCGGTCTCAAGCTGGCATGCGCCGAACAGTGATCTGTCCGCACAGTTCCAGGCTATCTCACCTGAGAAACCGTTTACTGTATCTGATAATGACATCATAGTAACCACCCCTTCAAAATAATTGTTTTTATGAATTATATTATTTTTCAATGCACTATCCGATATGCAATTTGTCTTTCGTTTCTTCTATTGTCTACACAATTATAACTCTTCAGGGTCGGTGCAAGTCAATTCTAATTGTTAGTATATGGGGCTAATCTTTCTTACACTGAACTAACTTGGATACACAAAAACCCCACCGACATCCGACTTACCATCAGACATCCGTGGGGTTATAATGTTCTCAATAATTATTATCTCACATCGAATTACTCGATCATTACTCGATTACCTTGAGCCATCCCTCTGGACCTTCGATTCTGCCCATCTGGATTCCTGTGAGAGTATCATACAGCTTCTGGATAACTGGTCCCATTTTCTCCATACCGCTTGGGAAACAGATCTCCTTGCCGTGGTCGTTGATCTTGCCTACAGGTGAGATAACTGCTGCTGTACCGCACAGACCGCACTCTGCAAAATCCTTAACCTCATCGAAGTATACTTCTCTCTCCTCAGCCTCAAGTCCAAGGATATCCTTTGCAACTACCATCAGTGAACGTCTTGTGATCGATGGGAGGATACTGTTTGACTTAGGTGTAACTACCTTGCCGTCCTTTGTAACGAAGATGAAGTTTGCTCCACCTGTCTCCTCAACCTTTGTTCTTGTAGCTGCATCGAGATACATATTCTCATCGAATCCCTCTTTGTGTGCTGTAACTATTGCATGAAGGCTCATTGCATAGTTAAGACCAGCCTTGATGTGTCCTGTTCCGTGAGGTGCTGCTCTATCGAAATCTGAAACCTTAATTGTGATAGGCTTTGCACCGCCCTTGAAGTAAGGACCAACTGGTGTTGTGAGGATTCTGAACTGATATTCATCTGCCGGCTTTACACCTATAACAGGGTTTGAACCGAACATATATGGTCTGATATATAATGTAGCACCTGAACCATAAGGTGGTACATAATCAATGTTTGCCTTTACTGTATCTACTATTGCCTGTACAAATCTATCCTCTGGGAAAGGTGGCATCTCAAGTCTTCTTGCTGAGTCTGCCATTCTGCTTGCGTTCAGGTCAGGACGGAAACATACAACACGTCCATCCTCTGTTCTATAAGCCTTCATTCCCTCGAAAACTGTCTGAGCGTACTGAAGAACACCTGCGCACTCGTTTAATACTACGTTAGGATCCTCTGTGAGTGTACCCTCATCCCATGCTCCATCCTTATAATTTGCTACAAATCTCTTATCTGTCTGAACATAGCCAAATCCAAGGTTTGCCCAATCGATATTCTTCTTATCCATATCTAAATCTTCCTTTCACTTTAGCTTGTGCTTTTTTATATGTGTCTGTTATATCACATTATTTCGCCTTTTTCCATATGTATATTGAACATTTGCTTGAAAAATTAAGGTTTTTCTTCCGAAAACGGCTAATTTTTTCATGTTACAATGTACAATTTGATGATTTTCCCAAGTTACAAGCTTGTCTACTTCAACTTATTACCCTCTGAGAAAGCATCGCCAACCCTGTCGCCGAGTGCAAAATATCCATGTCCGATGGTGTCAAACACGATAGGATGGAACTCTTCATATGTGATCTCGCCGTCATCGCCCAGGATACGGTCGTCTGCAACAACATTTACGATCTCGCCGAGGAACTTGTCCCCGTCTATGATCTCCTTGAGCTTGCACTCCATTGTCAGAGAAAGCTCGTTGATGACTGGAGCATTTACAAACTCGCTCTTTCTGGTTGTAAAACCAGCCTTCTTCATCTTGTCCGGATCGTCATTTGCCGACACGATTCCCACATAGTCACAGGCTGCCACATGCTCTGCATCAGCAATGGCAACTGTGAACGCTTTGTTCAGCTTTATATTCTCGGTAGTCTTATGACTTCCAAGGTCAAATATGATCTCATTTGCTCCGACTATTCCGCCCCATGCCGCATTCATGACATTTGCATTGCCATCGGCATCGTATGTTCCGATCATCATGACCGGCTGTGGCACCAGCATAGGTTTTGCACCAAGATTCTTACTCATATTATCTGCCTCCTTAATTTGAAGAAACTTACCCTTCTATTTTATGACTACTGCCATCTAAGGGCAATAATTTTTTGGCTAAAATAGTCTTACACAATGTACGACAGCAGTGAATATTATTCATCGTAAGGCACGTTTATTTTATTATATTCCAAATGCATATTAGTACCGCCAGGAACAGCACATTTGCAAATGTGAAGTATGCCAGATATCTTCCTCTGGCGCCCTTGTCCTGTCTCGCCACGTATTTGAATGAGATCAGGCTTGCCATGGACGCTATCAGAGTTCCAAGTCCGCCTAGATTGGTGCCGATTATCAGATCTGTGTAACTGTCTGTAAATCCTGACAGCAATACTGCAGCCGGAACATTGCTTATGACCTGGCTGGCAATAACAGAGGTGATCATCTCATGCCCGCCAAGCACATTCTCTACAAATATCCTAAATCCATCGATCCTTCCCATATTTCCTATAAATACGAAGAATCCCACAAATGTGAATATCAGCGAATAGTCTACCTTCAGCAGTAATCTTCTCTGGCATATAAGAACAACCACAAGCACTACCGCAAATGTCACCCAGTATGGGACGATCCGCGCCACGGTGAGCAATGACAACACAAAAAGTATGCAGTAAATTCCGACAAGCTTCCTGTCAACCTGTACATCTCCGTCCGAGAGTCTGATCTCAAGCTGCCTGTTTTTTCCTTTCATACATACTATGATCCATATCACAAGAAGCGCTGCTGATGCCACTGTATATGGCAGCATAAGCAATACAAACCTGCCTGCACTGATTCCGGCAAGTCCATACAAATACAGATTCTGCGGGTTGCCTATAGGTGTCAGCATGCTTCCAAGGTTCGCAGCTATAGTCTGGAGGGTTATCACCGGCACCATCCATCTGGTGAGTACTTCCTCGCCTGCCATACCAAGGACCGTAAGTGTCATCGGTACAAATGTTATGAGCGACACATCATTTGTGATGAACATGCTGAAAAAGAAACACATAAATGCAAGCACAAATGTCACCGCCATGAGTGACCCCATACGATTTATCATGCCCTTTGCTACGATGTTAAAAATCCCCTGCTGTGAAAATCCCGCAACCACCGTCATAAGACAGAAAAGTATCGCAAGTGTCCTGAAATCTATGTAGTCCACATACGCTCTGTCCGGAGGCACAACAAATGCCGATATCACTGCCAGAAAAAGTGCCACACTTAGCACTGTCTCTTTGCGGACAAATTCTCCGATTTTCTTTATACCCCGGATCATGGTCTAAATGTCCTGAACTCGTTCTTGTTGTACTCTGTGAGTAATTCCCACGATTCTTCTCTTGTCATCTTTTTATCCTCCTCGTAAAAATACCATATCTATCTAAGCCGTGCAGGTCTGCACACACGCGCCGACATCTGTTCCTTAAGTTCTGTGATCTTTGCGGCACACGTCGTCAGATTCACCACAGCATTTTCAGGCTTCATCGCCGTTCTCACCTGCTCCGGATCACTGTCATCTATACCAAGCACATTGTTTACCGCATAGCACTCATTGAACACGCCTTCTTTGATACATTTCTCTGCACCATCTCCGAGACATCCTCCTATGGCGATCACATATTTACCGTGTTTCTTTGCAAGCTTTGCCACTCCGGATGGGGTCTTACCCATCATGGTCTGGGCATCTATCCTGCCCTCACCTGTTATGACTGTATCCGCCCACTCTACATCTGTCTCAAGCCCTGTCTCAGACAAAACTATATCAATTCCCGGCGTTAGTTTTCCGCCGAGGAACATGAGAAATGCATATCCGAGGCCCCCAGCCGCGCCGGAACCTGGGGTGTATCTGTCAGATTTTCCTTCAGCGGATCTTTCCACTACATCAGCATAATGCTTCATATATACATCCATAAGCTCAACAGACTCCGCATCCGCACCTTTTTGCGGTGCAAATACACGGCTGCATCCAAGCTCACCTACAAGTGGATTCGTCACGTCACAAGCTATTAAGAACGTGCAGTAAGATAACTTTAATGCAACATCTACGTCGTCTCCGCTATGCATGCCAGAGTCACCAACACTAAAAAATTCTACAGTATTTCCACCTCTCTCCGGTTTATACGGGCTGATGATACGTTCTAGGACTCCAAGTCCCTCCGCTCCATAGGGCACATCCCTCCCATCCGCATCAAGGCAAGAAAAGCCAAGTGCCTGAAGCATTCCTATCCCGCCGTCATTTGTAGCACTGCCACCTATCCCGATGATAAAACGCTCACAGCCCTTTGAGACCGCATCTCTTATCATCTCACCGACGCCGTAAGTTGTTGTGCGCATAGGATCTCTCTGCTCCTCCGGTACAAGCGGAAGTCCCGCAGCAGCTGACATCTCCATGACCGCTGTCTTTCCCTCATCTGCATCGTATGTGATATAACTCACCGTAAGCCGCTCTCCTAGCGGTCCCGTCACCGTGCACTTCTCTGCATTAACATTTTTTCTTCCATATATAATCGCCTCTGTTGTACCCTCGCCGCCGTCAGCCACAGGCCTAACCCTGACCTGACTGTCTGGCAGTACTATTTTTATTCCCTTTTCTATGGATTCCCCCGCCTCAATGGAAGTCATGCTTCCCTTAAATGAATCCACTGCCACGAGTATTTTCTTCATATTATATTATTCTCCATTCACAGTTCTTAGCTCAATACTAAATTCACCGTATATTATAATACTTTGAGGTGATTTTTCCACATATAAATAATGCGGACATTCCATGTCATATGAAATGCCCGCTGTGATATTTTTCTGGTCTTCGTTTACTTTTGATCATCTATTTTGCTTTTATCGCAACCACTTTGCTCCATGCTGAATAGATTTTAACAACTTTTCCGCTCACCTTCACATTTTTATATGTTCTTACCCTCACATAGTAAACGCTGCCGGTATTGCATTTTGATATCTTGTAATATGTCGTGGCGTTATTTCGCAGCGTGGCAGTCCTGTTGCTCTTCCTGAATCGGCTATCAGTCGAACACTGTATCTGATATCCGGAGGTCTCTACCTTCTGGGCACTCCATCTTATCGCAATACTGTTCTTTCCTGCCGCCTTCTTTACTATCGTTGTTCCCTTTGGATTGATCTCAAACGCCATCCTTTTACTTCCAGAATATTTAGAACCTGCAAATGTGACCTTTACCAGATATTTTCCTACACTTTTTCTCCCCGCACTGTAAGTGACCTTGTAATCTGTATTCTTTACCAGAGCCTTCCCAGCTGAATCCTTCACCTGAACGGCTGGTGTTCTGACTTTGCCATTATATACACATGACACCGCGCTCAGTTTAACCGTAGACACTTTGGCGATTTTTGATGTTGAAAGCTTCTTGCCACAAGATTTACATGTTGTGGTTATGATTCCATCGGTCGTCATTGTCGCCTTTTTCGTAACCTTATTTACCTTTGATGTATGCTTACAAACAGTCTGGGTCTTTGAGGTGAGGACTGCCGACTTGGCATTGCTGTACACTTTATAAAGTCCCTTTATGTACTCCAGTTCACCTGAAATCTTATAACCCTGTGACAATAAATAATCAGGATCATAAAACTCAACATCTGTGAATTTCACATTATCCTTAGACCTTTCAACCATACAGTACGACATAACATTTCCATATTTATCCGTCACATCTCCGAGTTCACCTTTGATATCATACTTAAAATTTTCAAACTCTTTATAACTATCATCTACTGCATCACGCATGAACACACACCGGTCGCCAGTATTCTGATCAATATATACTTTTGCCGGCATAGTTGATCTGTATGAATACCCATTTACGTTTTCTTCCGTATCTGTATAACCGTACTTTTCCGGATCAAAAACACCATCCGTGGCATCAATTTCACGCATATAATATTTGTCTGTATATCCAGGCATCAGCATAAGCTCATATAACGTGTATCCCTTAACATTTTCTGCCTTTATACTTCCATCATCGTTATAGTAAGTTCTGACATAATCTTCTACTGTATATTTTTTCCCATTATCGCCCTTTGTATATACGTGACAATCATGTGAATTCTCCATGTCTACAATAATCGCCTGTATTTCATCATACCTCATCTCGGACGCCTGCTCCTTTTTCAGACCAGTGAGTCCATTCACGACAAAGCAATCAGAAACAGTTGTATAATCTGCTATAACAATACTTCCATCTGTTTTACCTGCATATACATACACTTCCGCATTCCCACTTATCCTGAAGTAAGACTTTGTTCCTTCCGGCTGTAATACTATGGCATCTGACTTCTTCTGTTCCTCATTGACATATAACTTACCATCACCAATAATCTCAACCGAACCGCCATATCCATATCCCCAGGCACACAACATACCTATGTGACTTGAACCAACCAGTTTGATCTTGAAATTGTCTCCCATCATATTCATGCTGAGCATATAGTCTGGCATATTACAATTGGTGAGTGTCAGCGTATTTGTTTTTTTGTCATATACTGCACCCTTTGCACTTGTCGCTATTCCTTCCTGTGGAGTTCTGAAGCTGTACACATATATCATGTCGTCTTTCTCCGAATTGTAAAACTGAACATATGCATAGCTCTCTTCCTCATCTTCACACGGTCCATTGTTCGCAGCCATCGCCACAACGCCGCCCGCTGTCAGAATTAAAATAAACGACAGCAAAAATGTTAGTCTTCTGAAATGTTTCATAGTCATTCCCCTTTCTATGATAGTTTGATAGGATAGTTTGATAGTTCTCGTATACAGATGAAATGCATCTTCCACCCATCTGTTTCATATCATAGATTATAGTCATTTGCTGCCGTTTTCGTAACGTTACATATGTCTCATATTCAATTTTGGACAGTTTTATCTCATTTTTTTAATCAATAATGTCATTTTAATTTTCCTGACACGGCTAGTCATCCAACACTTTCCCGTCTATAGTGTCATTCCTCGTGCCAACTGTAATAATACTGTATCAGACCTACCCTTGACTTAGTCCCTGTCTTTTCATTCATGGATGATATATGTCTGTATAACGATGCCCTGGATATATATAGTTCATCAGCAATCTTCTGTATACTTTCGTCAGATATAAGGAGTTTTTGCAAAACCTCCCGTTCACGGCCAGTGAGACCGTGCATGTCTGCAAATCGTTCAAAGTCCACCTCAGTTCTTTCACTTAAACTCTTCGATGATCTCATCACTTTTTCCTCATCATATTGTCTATATTGTTTCTTTTGAAGGCTCTCAAGCACAAACACTGCTATACTTATGAAAACCAGTAACAGTATAACTGTGACGCTCATCGCCATGATCCCCGGCGTTTTAACGATCACATATGATATAACTCCCACAATACCTGCACCAATATTATTTATCGCCCTGCCTGCTCCCGCCCAAAATGACTGCCATTTCATGGTGTAGGAGACATTTATAAATCCTGTGGTGAAATAAACAACAAAAAATCCCGCTGCGAGATAAAATACAATGAGTCCTATGAGGAACGCTCCCCCAAATTCTATGACCAGCATTGCAATTACAGACAGCACTGTTACACAATACATCATCTGGTTCATAAATCTCTGATCCTTTATATCAAACAGCAATCCCGCTGCTATACCGCTGATCGCCAGGAAAAGTCTTGGCCACTGACCTATATCCGCACCGCCCTCTGCATGTACAAGTGTCACAATATTGTCAAGTTCTGAAAATATGAAAGTCATGAGCAATATTACGATCACGAACGCAAATGCTATAGACTTGCTGCCAGCGCTCTGCTCCGCATCCCCTATCTTCTCTGGTGCGTACGCTGTATCACTATATACCATAAATATTGTCACAATTACCACGACAGCCAATATGAACACCACAAGCCGTATCGTCATGCTTCCTATGACATTATAATTAATATACTGTAAAAACAGCCCCGCAGCATATGATATGCCAACCGTCACAGTGAGATGCTTTCTATCCGTATATGCACCAGCCACAACATGATATGTGCAGCATCCTGTCATACCCCAGATAATGAAGAACACTATGCCATACAACAATATTATGCTTTCATCTCCGAACATTATCCCTGCAAGTGCAAATACCCCCACAAAATTCGAGGCTATAAGCACTTTTTTTACAATATTGTCTCCTGCCTTTTTCTGGATCAGGGCATACATGAATACCCCCACTACGCTTGCAAGCAATATCACGCTCTGATAAAGAAGTACCTTCCTTGCATCCACCACTTCCGCAGCACGATTGTCATAGAAAAACTCTGTCCCCAGAAATACAAAACTGAACATGGCAAGTACAACTATGCTCCTTATGTGTATACTATCCAGACTTTTCTCTTTTGCAGTATTTCCTGTTATCTCATTTGACATATGATCTGCATCTCCCATTTGTTATATATCTAAAATAATATAGCACTGGATTTTTGTCAAAATATAAAAGACCGGTCATACCTAAGCATGTCCGGTCTTTTTTCATTAATCATCATTATTTTATAATTACATCTGGTTAGTATTTCTTTGTGCCTTTTTCAGATACACGATCAGTCTCACCGCAGCTGTCAGTGCTATGACTATCCACGTGAATATATTCGTATACCAGATTCCCCAGAATCCCATATCCAAAGCATACATGAGGAACAGCGCAAACACAACCCTGCCGCCGACCTCCAGGAAACCGTTTATCATGGAGAATACCACATCCCCCATACCGTTTAAGGCACCTCTCAACGTATAGATAGTTCCAAGTGCAACATACATGCTGCCCGATATCACCATGCCCTTTGCGCCAAGGCGGATAACCTCCTGATCCGTCACGAAGAAATGAATGATGTTTTCTCTGAAAAGCAGTATTGCAGCAAAGAGTACAGCGCTCAAACCTATTGTTATGCATTCCGCCTGCCATACAGCCTTTTTTATTCTGTCATATTGCCCTGCTCCAATGTTCTGTCCGGCAAATGTCGAAAGTGCAAGCCCAAGCGACGAAAACGGCTGGAATACTATCCCCTCCACCTTTCCGGTTGCAGTGTAAGCTGCCATGACCGCAGGACCATATCCATTTATAAGCGCCTGAAGAAGTGAGCACGATATGGATATCATAGAAGTCTGGACTGCCATCGGAAGTCCTATCTTGAAATCTGCTTTTAATATACTGTGATCCACCCTAAAGTCTTCTCGTCTGATTTTGAAATATGAATTGGTTTTCACTGCATATATTATCGAGCCTATTCCCGAGACAATCTGACTGAATACAGTTGCATACGCAGCTCCGGCAACTCCCATATCCAGATATACCACAAATATTATGTCCAGCACTGCATTTATAACTGATGCGATCATTAGGAATATCAGCGGAGTTCTCGAATCACCAAGAGCCCGCAGTATCGAAGATATTCCATTATATACCGCTACTGCCACCGTAAAGGCACAGGTTATCTTCATATATGTATACGCGTATGGAACTGTCTCCGCAGGCGTGTTCATAAGCCTGATGAGCGGCCCCGTAAGGCAGACCCCCAGCACACTCATGAGCAAGCCAACTCCCAATATCACGTAAATGGAATTTGCTATGGCTTTTCGCACAAGATCATCACGCTTTGCACCAAAATACTTCGCTATGACAACACCTATCCCAGATGCCATCCCACTACACAAAGAAAAGAACAGGAAACTTATCATTCCAACCGAACCGACTCCTCCAAGGGCATTTGCCCCGAGATGCCTTCCGACAACAACTGAATCAACCACACTGTAGACCTGCTGAAACAGGTTACCTATGAGCAAAGGAATCGAGAACTTCATGATAAGTTTCAGACTGTTCCCTTCTGTCATATCCATCACATGTTCTTTTCTATTTAATTGTTTCTCTGATACTGTACTGTTCAATACTTTCTCCACTATGTTCTCCTCTGACATTCATATATTACGTCTTATTCTTTCTGATCATTCACCCATACATAGTCTCGCAGTATCTTCTTTATACAATACAAATAATGCACATATTCTAATACATGCATATATAACCCTCTTATCTGCTAACCCGTTACAGCATCATAACATACATATAATAATGCGCAACGGCTAATTAGCTAATAAACTCAAGTTACATTCCTTTTAGTTCTCAATATAGTCTATATAATCACTCTCATCAGCAAATAACTGATACTGACCGTCCACATATCCCATATATCCATCTGACACGAAATAACCTTTTAACATAATCACGCCTCCTGTTCACTCTTTTGAACTGCATCTACAAAACGTTTTTTAGAATGCATTCCGCTCCTGCACTCCCTAATATGGCTCTATCTTACTTTGTCAAGTGTCCAAAAAAATGTACATCATGTTACTGTTTTTTTCGCACCATTATGCGTGACATGTATCTGTCTTCATATTATAATAGATATAACTTTTTTATATTATTTTATGCTGTCTTACTGCAGCGATGAGGAGGAAATATGTACTACGGAGCGCTCGAAGCCGGCGGTACCAAGATGGTATGCGCAATAGGTGATGAAAACAAGAACATAATAGACAGAATATCTATTCCAACAGATACGCCTGATCAATCTGTTCCAGTCATGATAGACTATTTTAAGAAACACAACATATCAGCACTTGGCATAGGAACATTCGGACCGGCAAATGTAAACCAGAATTCCCCATCATATGGAACCATTTTAAAGAGTCCTAAGAAAGCATGGGAGGGATTCAATTTCTATAAAACATTCAGTGAGGCTCTTAAGTGTCTGGTGGTTGTGGATACAGACGTAAATGCAGCTGCATGGGGCGAATTCCTATTCGGCGCATTAAAAGGACTTCGCTCTGGAATGTATCTCACCATAGGCACCGGTATAGGTGGCGGCGTGATAGCTGACGGACATCTCATCCACGGCATGATGCATCCGGAAACCGGTCATATCCTCATACCTAGACGTGATGGCGATGGCACGCCATGTTCATGCCGTTTTCATCAGAATTGTGCTGAAGGTCTGGCTGCGGGGCCTATGCTGGAGCGAAGAACCGGGATGAAGGGCAAAGACATCCCCGCCGACTCACCTGTATGGGATCTGGAAGCATACTATATAGCAGAAGCTCTTGTAAACTATACCATGTGCTACTCTGTTGAAAGGATAGTCCTTGGGGGCGGCGTCATGTCCAATGAATTTCTGTTTCCTATGATCCGCAAATATTACACCGAACTTCTCTCCGGATACATTGATATGCCACAGGTAAAGAATCCGGACACGTATATTGTACCTGCAAAGCTTGAAGGCAACCAGGGTATCATCGGAGCTATGAACCTGTTCTAAACCGGAAACTATACACACAAACACCCCATAATCTCATTTACAAATGAAATTATGGGGTGTTTGTTATATTTTTATCCAATTTTTATATCGCATCATTTAAAATTCTACGCAAAGAAAGCAAAATACAAAAGAACTATAACTCCAAGAACTATTCTGTACCATCCAAATATCTTGAAATCATGTTTCTTGATGTAGCCCATAAGGAATTTGATCACCACAATAGAAACAAGATATGCTACTACACATCCTATTATAAGTATAGCAAACTCTGCACTGGTAAATGAAAGTCCAAACTTTATGAGCTTAAGTGCACTGAGGCCAAACATGACTGGAACTGCCAGGAAAAATGTGAATTCCGCAGCTGCCACTCTGGATACACCCAAAAGCAATGCGCCTATGATGGTCGCACCTGAACGTGAAGTTCCTGGGATGATCGAAAGCACTTGGAACATTCCTATGAAAAAAGCGGTTTTGTATGTAATATCATTCAGCGTCTCAACCTTAGGTGTCCTGGTCTTATTCCAGTTCTCGATCACGATAAATGCAACTCCATAAAATATAAGAGCTATCGATATGACCACTGCGGTGTGCAGATGAGCCTCAATAAAATCATCAAACAATAACGTAACTACGGCTCCCGGTATACAGGCAACAACCGTCTTAAACCACATGCTCCATGTATCCTTCTTGAATACCGACTGCGTCTTATCTTTCATCTGGAACGGCCACATCTTGTTCCAAAAAATAGTTACTACCGCAAGTATTGCGCCAAGCTGTATGATGACAAAGAACATATCCTTAAACCTGTCGCTGGCATCGAGCGTGATAAACTCATCCACCAAAAGCATATGACCTGTACTGCTGATAGGCAGCCACTCTGTGATTCCCTCAACGATACCAAGGAACACTACTTTAAGTATCTCAATAAAACTAAGTGCCATTTTTTCTCTCCTTTTGATCCGACCTTAATCTCTGATTACCTTGCTACAGCCTTTTGTATCATTGTATCTGAATTGTCACTGTCAGCCGGCTGCGTCCTTTATAATAACATATTCTGCTACATTGTACATCATTCTTTTTTAAGCTTTAGAAAATGTTGAGATTCTGTTTACATTATATCTACATTTGAGCAGTTATATTGGGCTTTTACCACCCGTCTTTTGAAAAGTTTCAAGAAATTTACAGCTATCCGGAATGGCCGTCCCCCAGATCTCAACCAGCTTATCCACAGAAAATGCTGCATTTGCAGGACTTGTGGATGGAAGTATCACCGGTTCTATATCGAGTTCTTTCTGCTGGTATTTTGAAAAATACTTCCCGGATGTCTTTCCATTACATATGACCTTTGTCACCTTCGATGAACTAATTATTTTCCCAAGATCTGTAGGGATTACATTTTTTATGCTGCTGTCACTTGACCCTATGATGTCACAGCTGTATATAGCATCCCAGAGTGCAATGTGATGTGCATGAAGCATAATCTTCTTCTCATCAATGGTGGTTGGGAGTTCCTCCCCCAGCACCCTGCTCATAACCTTCCAGAATCTGTTCTGGGGATGTCCATAAAAGAACATCTGCTCTCTGGACTTCACTGATGGCAGACTTCCCAATATAAGAATCTCCGAATCATCATCATAAAGCGGTGGAAATGGATGTACTATATGCTCATATTTTTGTGATTTTTTGTTCTGTGATCCCATAACTCTGCCTCCCTTGTCGGACATCTATCCATAATAAATTCAGGCTCATTTTTAATACACAACCATTTTTGCCTAATATATTGTAATCTGCATGTTGGTAATACGCAAGGGTAATGCGCAAGGGTAATGCGCAAGAGGTAATGCACAAGAGGTAATGCACAAGAGGGTAATGCGCAGGAAACAATTTAATTTACATCCATAACAAATTCATGTATATTAATAAAGTTAACGCATTTTCGTACGATACTCACAATGTTAAGGAGATCTGGCGCAGTGCGGGGACAAACATATTTGGAGGGAATATTACATGAAAACCAGAGAATCTTTTAACAACAAATGGGGGTTCATCCTTGCCTGCATCGGATCAGCCGTGGGAATGGGCAACATCTGGATGTTTCCCACAAGGGTCTCCATGTACGGGGGCGGATCTTATCTCATCCCCTATTTTATATTTGTAGTACTTATAGGATTTACCGGAGTCATTGGCGAGATGAGTTTTGGCCGGGCTACAAGGTCTGGACCAATCGACGCATTTGGAATCGCTATGGAACGAAAAGGGAAACGAAAACTTGGAGAGCTGCTCGGCGGAATACCTGTGCTCGGTGCCCTTGCAATGGCGATCGGTTACACCGTAGTCATGGGATGGATACTCAAGTATATGATCGGTGCTTTCACCGGAAGCACGCTGTCTCCAGCTGACATAGACGGATTCAGTGCTGAATTTGGCGGCATGGCCTCTGCATTTGGCAATAATATGTGGCAGATCATAGCCCTCGTCATAGGAATCGTCATCCTCATGTTTGGAGTAGGGAATGGCATCGAAAAGGCAAATAAGATCCTGATGCCTGCATTCTTTGTGTTGTTCATCATTCTGGCTATATACGCGGCATGCCAGCCGGGTGCAATAGATGGATACAAATACATATTCCGCATAGAACCGAAGGTTCTCGCGGATCCAAAAACATGGATATTTGCCCTGGGACAGGCATTCTTCTCACTGTCTGTCGCTGGAAACGGAACTCTGATATACGGCTCCTACCTTCCCGACAGTGAGGACATTCCGGAAGCTGCAGGACGCGTGGCCCTCTTCGATACCATCGCTGCCATGCTTGCAGCGCTTGTCATAATACCTGCCATGGCGACTGCCGGAGCTCAGCTCGACCAGGGAGGTCCCGGACTGCTGTTCATCTTCCTGCCTTGTCTGTTCAAATCAATGCCGGGAGGATATATCATAGCGATCATCTTCTTTGTGGCTGTGTTTATGGCTGGACTGTCATCACTTATAAATCTATATGAAGCACCGATTGCAACTGTTCAGGAAAAATTGAGCGTCGGCAGAAAACCCGCATGCGCCATCATTGGTGCCATTGCAGTTGTCGTGTCCATCTGCATACAGGGTATCGTGTCAGACTGGATGGATATTCTGTCCATCTACATCTGCCCGCTCGGCGCAGGACTTGCCGGAATCATGTTTTTCTGGGTATGTGGCAAAAAATATGTTGAAGAGCAGGTCAACACCGGCAGGGATAAAAAATTTACAGAGAAATTTGTTCCAATCTGCAAATATATCTACTGTCCTGTATGTCTGCTTGTTTTGATCCTTGGAATCGTACTTGGAGGTATAGGCTAAACAGACAAAAGCAGTCTGACGGATCATCACCATGTATAACACTGGTGATGTACGCAGACTGCTTTTTCTTATTTTTTGTTATTCAGCACCCAGATATGTGTCGTTTATTCATCATCCGAAAGTCCAAATCCCTCTTCCAGGAACCTGTTCCACTCGGCATTATTGCTCTCAAGTTTTTTCTTCTGCATGATCCTGTTTCTATCTGTGAGGATGGAAAGCATCTCATCCACAATCTCCTCAAGTGGCAGCTCCTGATAGTGAGACAGGTATCCTATCATCCTTCCGGCAGTGAAGTCGGTATTCAGATTCTTTGTTATGAGGTCGCAGAACTCCTCCGGATACCCCCGGTCAAGCATCATATCATATAGTTCCATGCTCATCTCTGATCTCGGTTTCATTCAGATCTCCTTCCTATCACAAAGCTTGCCACCACTGTAAATATTGCACTGATCATAAGTTCTGTATAGTATCCCAGCCCTCTGCTGAGTATCATGCCCGGCAGGAGCAATGTGCTGCCAAATATCGGCAAGAACATCTCCATAAAGAGTTTTTCACTGATTCCCATACCACCCGGAAGAGGCAGCATATCAACCGCAACTGCTATGGCTCCCTGCATGAGAATGATAAGCCATGCTGATGATCCTGAAAGTCCAAACGCCTTGTACACAAACCATGTAGCTGCAAATAGTGATAATCTTTGCACAACTGTTATAATGAACACTACCACCAGCATCCCGAAATGTCCTACCATGTAATCCGCAGTCTGGTTATACTTTTCCATTGATGCCGCAAGCTTTTCCTCACGGGACTTCTTGTGTCTTAAAAACTTCATCCGCTCAAGAAGCCTGCCGCCATTCACCACAAATGCCTTCGCAAGCGATGGGTGGAACGCAAACAGCACCATACCAACCACGCACACAACGTTAAGTACAAGCCCAAGGTAAAATACCCACTGCACATCATCTATATATGTATGTATAAAACTCTGTCCAAATATGGCTATTCCAAGTCCCAGAAGTACCAGCACCAGCTTGTAAGTGATCGTCACTATGAGCAGCACCTGTGTGGAAACAGGGATTGGTATCTTCTTTTTCTTCATATAATATATCTGAGCCGGCTGTCCCCCCGACGCAGAGGGTGTGATGCAGCTGAAAAAGAATCCAACCGACGAGAACAGGAAACAGGTTCCCCGGTCTACCTTCACGCCAAGATTCCGCATCATATAGTGTATGATAATTGATTCTCCCCATATAAATACCACGACACATGCCACTCCCGGTACGAGCCACCAAGGATTCACCGTCTGAAGTATATCAGATATCTGTCCTATATCCTCGCCGTGAAACACTCCGTATACAGTTCCGGCAAATATGAGGACCAGGAACAATACGTTGAACATCATCTTTTTCTTATTTTCCATTTAACTTACTATCCTTTTTCATATCCGGGGCAATTCCCCTGTAAATACAGTGCGAACTTCATGCACAATGCTAGTATATCATGGATCATTCAATTAAATGGCAAAAAAGGGTGGTTTTTACTTTAATTATTTGTAATGTAAGTTTTGTATGGCATACACATTCTATTTTTCACTGTTCAGGATCGGCAGATTCTGGTTCTCCTCCCAGAGAGTCGCAACCTCTGTTCCATCCTTGTGGCAATACACTATCTTATTTATAACTCTTGGCTCCTCATCGCCATAGTATATATCTGAACTGCCTGTATGCTCATGTTCAGTCTGAGGGATAGCCGCGCCCTCTCTATATCCTCCAAAGCTCTGGTATGCCTCACCTGACATCCACGACCTTGCATTTCCAAATATATCAAGTGATGTCAATCCCTGCTCCCCGAGATAAAATTTGAATACACCGCTATCCATTTCATCTGAAGTGCTTATATCTACTATCTGTCCCATTCCCTCAAGTCCATTCTAAGGAGCAGACGCATGTTAGGCGCTTCGCGCGGCGTCTGCGTACTTCACAAGGAATCCTCCCACTTACGTGGGTCCCTCCTTATGAAAATAAAATGCTGTGAATTTCGAAAATTCTTCACAGCATTTTTCATCGTTTATATTTTGTCAGATTTTCTTCTCTTTGACTAGAAACTGTGGCCTCCACCGCCACCGCCGATGCCTCCGCCTCCGAATCCACCGCCGCCGATTCCGCCATGACCGCCGGATCCAGATCTTGTACTTCTCGTTTCACTGATCATATCATATTTATGATTCATGTTATATGAAACCTTTGTACCGGTAAGCAGATTTTTTGAACCCATGTCATATACCTTTGAAGTCTTCTTCATCAGAAGATAATTAAGCAATATAGAAAATATTATTGCAAGGAGTATGTTGCTGATATGCTTCATGGGACGGCTTATCTGCTCTCCTGCCAGCAGCGTATTTATCTGCTTGAATGCCTCGTTTGCACACTCAAAATATTTCTCTTCGCTTGCATATTCATAGACATTGTCTGTTATCGTATACGCATTTGTCTTGGTTATGATCTTGTATGGTTCGCCATACGAATAGATGTATATCTGTCTGTTACGCATATCAATGAAGAACATAACGCCATCGCGGGTGCCAAATTCTCTTTTATAGGCAGATTCCGCATGGTATGCTGTAGATTTGTACATAAGGTTCGATGTCACACACAATACATTGCAATAACGGGCAGTCTCCTTCATAGTCTCTGTCAATTGTGCCTCCTGACTTTCAGTCAGCACATCTGCATCATCTTTGATTACCACTTCATGCTGGTGACTATACGAATCATCCTGATCCTTCTCAGATGCCTGAGCAGTCACTACACCATTACATCCCATAACCCCAAACAGCAGTATGATCATTACAGTGATCACCATTCTGGTAATTACCGCTCTACGCACGATGATCACCTCCCTTATACTCAAACTGTGGAAGTGGTCTTGTGGACATCCGGTTGTGGCTGATAACCAGATCTATGAGTGTCAGAATGGTTGCAGCACACACCAGAAGCACGCATCCATAATAATACTTGTCCATAACAGGTTTTATCAACACGACCGCTACAGACAGAATGGTGGCAAATGCAACAAATAATCCCATGACGCCACTTTTTCTTTTTACTCTTCTCACGTTTACTATGCCTTTTACTGCCCCATAAATGGCTACCAGACACGAAATACATGCCACAACATAACTGGCCTTTCCCATAATATCCCAGTTAAAAAGAAATGGATTTATATCAAACTTCAGGCAGAATAATACTATTATGCACACTATCAGCTGTATAACTTCCAGAAAGCAGGAAAACTTCACAAATGAAGTTATCTTATTTTTTATTTTTCTTTTTGTGTCTTTTTGTGGCTTTTTTGTTTGCAGCTTTTTTGTTTGTAGCTTTTTCTTCTTGCCTCCACTTTTCTTTGCATTGAGTGTGTGCCTTGCGAAGAATCCCAGATCATTTTCATGTGTCTCTACATCTGCTATCTTCTCCATCTCATCGCAATATACCATGGTCACAAGCGCACCTATCGCAGATACAAATGCCAGTAGCACGCCAGGTCTCACCGTAAGAAATAAGTTCAGCAAAAAGTATAATGGGATCACTCCTATCAGGCATCCCAGCAGGAACTTGCCGATATCAAGCGGTATATCCGCAGCCACTTTGCCCGTGCTGCCATTTACCGCTGCATATGCAATACGCTTTCCGTTCTTGTATGACAAAAGCCATACCGGAAACAATCCGGTTTTTACTCCAGTGATCTTTATATCCATCGTTTCTGACAATGGCTCCTCAGGTTCACCGATAGCATCATATGTACATAGATGATGCTTTATCTTCCTCATCATCACATCATGCGCCATATCTCCTGTCACCTGCGCTATCTTATCCCTGTAAACCTTATAATCCACATCCGGCAGATCCGCATAGAATCCGCTCAGATATCCCATGGAAAATGGCTTCATATCCACCGAGTCAAATGGTGCCACCTTGCTGCTGAGATCATCTGGAAACAGCGATGATGCGTCCATGGTTATATTCTCGTAATGATTATCCGCAAAGCATCTTACATTATACGTATGACTGACTGTATCAACCCCTGAAGTATAGCTGTCCGTCGCCCTGACAGTGGTTTTACCTTTCTGGTCAACATCACACAGCCAATAAGGCATGTAGATTCCACGGAACTCCTGCACATTTCGTCTGTGTTTCAGTCTGTTCGGCGCGTATATCGCCCTCTTCATGACTGTGGCATATGATGCCTTGCACATGTCCTTCGTCACCGCAAACGGTATCACATAATCCGGTCTTCTCTCACTTTTCAGCCGGCTGGAAAGCATAGTTGCTGCCCCGCAGTAACTGCAGAATCCCGTCGCTGATTCATCCGTACTGTATATCTCCCCACCGCACTGCGGACAAATGAATACAGTAAGCTCCATAAGCTTGCGTTCCTCGCTGTCCTCATCCTTGTCGACAATCTCCGGCTCGTATTCATTTCCACATGCTTTGCAGTACATTTTCTTTCTTGCTATATCATATACCAGATTGCTGCCACATCCGGCACATTGTATCATATGTATTTCCCCCTGTAATATAAATTGTGAAAGATTATTGACGAAATAACCTAACTCATTATACTACCTCTTTTTATAAAGAACCAGCTCCGGATTTGTACCTTCCGCCTCATATGTCGATATCATAACAGATTGCGGGAATTGGGGAAAGCAACGGGGTGTTGCTCTGTTCCTATACCGACTGCGTAAACCGGCATTTCGGGAAGCCCGAGCAGCCTATAAATTTGCCAAATTTCCCCGATCTTTCAACCAACTTTTTCCCGCATTCCGGGCATATCATAGACATCTTTGCAGGTGCAGACTTAGCCTCTTCGGTCTTATCACCAAGCAGCTCAGCAACCTCTTTATCTGTTAGTATCTCTGCTGTGCATTCTCTCGCAACCCTCACCGGTTTGCACATCCATACCGACTTATCGCCTATCATGTAAAATCTGAATTTTGCCCTTGTCGCTGCAACATTGACGATATTATTGTTCACCCAGTTGACTGCTCCCATAGATTTGCTGTCGCATCCGAGTAGGAATATAACCTCATCCGTTCCCTGGCCCTGGAAAGTGTGCACTGTTCCAATGTTATTTGCATTAAGCCATTTCCTGACTCTTGGCTCTTTTCCATATAACTCCGATTTCTTTATCATCTTCAGCATTCCCTCTTTGACCGATGTAAATGGCGTGATGATAAACAGCCTCGGAATATCGATAGGATCCCGTTCAAATTTTCTCTCCAGTAGTTTCAGAACAAGCTCGCCCTGCGCCTTGACAAAGTGATCCTTCTTGCCCGAATTCTCAGCACCTGCTACATCTATCCAACAGCTCTTGTCCAGGATAAATGTTCTTGCCCTGTCCTCCTTAGGAGCTGCCGTCTGCTGCTTCATAGTTCCATCATATGAAAGCACATTTGAGATTGTGTACATCGGGTCAATGCAGCGCCTATGGACTACCAGTGGGCAGCCTACCCACTCTTTCTCCTCATCCTTTCCAAGATAAGTTCCATACGGATTTATATAGTCAGCAAAAGCCTGCACAGAGATTTTCTTATCCTTGTAACCTGCCAATATCTCTGCTGTAAGCAACTGTTTTATCATGTCAGTCTCTGCGGTGACCACAGGCTCGATCTGCTTTGGATCTCCGACTATGATCGCCTTTCTGCATCTGAACATCGCACCAACTGCCATCTGCGGCTGTGCCTGTCCCGCCTCATCGACGATAAGAGTTCCAAGCACTCCGCTTTTCTTCACATCGCCCAGAAATGTCTGCGCAGAAGCAAATGTTGTGGATATTACAGGGGTGAGCAGGAAAATGCTCTGAAGCATGTACGGCATGGCTTCTTCTCTGTCTGCAAGCTTCATCCTCTCACCACAATCATCAAACACATTCCACGCTATCATCAGGTTGATGATATTATGCCGCATACATTTTGAAGAAATGACGAATTCCTTGTGCAGCTTACATGCATACAGGAATAACTTTTCACGCTCTCTATTGTACTGGGCGGTAAACCATGGATTGGTTATCTGTGCTTTTGTTGACAGCCTGTCGTCCTCGGATACATAACGTTCCATAAATACAGCGTCCACCGGGGTCATCTTCATCTGCCCATGCGAGTATTTTGAAATACACCGTTGGTATTCCTGAAGATTCTGCAAGCCTGATATCCTGTTGTTCAAAGAAGCTATCTCTCCATTAAGTTTTGATATTGTCGCTTTCTTCTCCTGAATGAATATATCTCTTGCAGATGTATCCTTACGCCTTGCGAACAATCCCTTCGGTCTGCTTTCCTCAAGCTCGATCAGCTCTTTTTGTTCAGCAAATAACTGACGCTCAAGCATCTGCCGCTTTCTTTCCACATCACTTATTTCACATGACAAATCCTCTGGTGCATTTTCCTGCAGCTCCATAGGAACCGAACCTGCCAGAACACAGATCTGTCCTAATTCTTTTCGTAAGTTTTCAACCAATTTGTACTGAGATAAAAACTTTTTTCTTACCTCCAGATATTTTGCCTTATGCTGCTCTCTGACATAATTTGATCTATAGTCCTCCACAAATGGCTTCAGGACCGAATTGCAATACTTACGGATATTTGCCTTTCTGCCAAACGGAGCGGATATCAATCCCCAGCAGTCAGCTCCGCCTAAAAGTTTATCCGCATAACGCGTAAAATAAATATCCTTCTCTTCATGGTCCTTGCCATATCTGGTTACAGTCTCCACATCATCGGTCTTGTTGATGTCAAACAAATCATGAACCTCATCCAGGCCGCAGCGGATCTCCTCTTCGTCATCCCCAGACGACTCCAGACTATCAAGTATATCCCTCGCCTTCGGAAGGTCTATCGTGATATTTTCCACCGCCGCATTGTTACATGACGCGACCAGCATACTATAGTTGTTGATCTCATCAACATTTATCGAATAATAATGAGGCGCATACTGGTAATAAGCATTTGCATTTGTCTCTAGCGGTCCATGAGAAAATGAATGCATTTCGAATATAGAGTCTGGATCTTCTGCGTTCTCAGCGAGAAGTCTGGCACGCTCAACGATATTGCTTGCCACGATCTCCTTGAGCAATGTAGTCTTTCCCGTTCCGGGAGGTCCGTTTACAGAAAAAACTGGAGCATCCCCGCCCTGTCTGATCGCTATATTGACCGCAACCTGCTGCATCAACGCCGGCATATATTTGGCCGGCCATTTACCCCTTGGCGAATTTGTGACATTGAGGACTTTATCAAATAACCGCTTCATCTCACTTTTTCCCGCATCCGGCGAGATGATTGTTCTCGGTAAATCGTCTGGGCCTTTCGACTTTTCGTACCCTGCCAGAATGTACTCGATCACTTTCTTCTCATATTCATTCCCATCGCCAAAGTTCCCGTTCTGAACTAGCTCTGACAACTGGATAATGTCATTCAAAAAGAAGCTTTTACCCAGATCCGCATAGTCAAATGCGTCCTCGTCCGCATCTCTGGCCTGTTCGCTCGCATACCTGTTGTATTCGGCAATTCCCATCGATTCCTGAGGATCATCTAAGAACCTGCGTTTCACATACTCATTAAAAATCTTTTCATATATGGTTGAAATGAACTCATCAACATTCTGGTTCTGCAGTTCCTCATCGATCTCTCCAACAAGTTCTTCATACTCGCTAGTATCGAGAGAAAAGTCATGACTATTATGTGCTCTTGACGCATCCCACTTGGCAACTGCCCACAGTATCGATGACAGCTGGAAACTGTTCTTAAGATACACACCTTTCGTATCTGTCTTGAATGAGCACCACGCGATCGCACTCTTTTTCGGATAAGCTATCTCAGGATTATCGGATTTATCCTCTATAAACTTCTCAAGATAATCAACTACTGTATTCCGCTCTACCTTCCCCAGGCAAAAATGGATCTCATCACCAACCGAAGGAAACTTCGCATAGCCGTCCCTGTCATTTTCCAGGATCATTTCCATATCAATATCAGGAGATGACAAAACTGGCAAATCAAAGAAGACCTCGATCTTCTCTGCCTTAACCTCTTTGCCATTCTTAATATTCTTAATTAGCTTTTTGTTCTCTGTACTTTCCTGTGGAATGTCGGTCTGACCTAGAAATTCTGTGATTTTCCAGTAGTTTAAGATTTCCAGGACTGCGTTCTTTCTTTTGTCTTCCATTCGATGTGCTCCTTGTGGTGTAACTAGTGCAATAACTTTTTATAATTATTGTACAGATAAACAGAAGTATTTTCAATTTATTCATACTGAATTACGACAAAGTCCTGGATTGTCGCTTAGCTGGATTTTTTATAATATCTTTTATTTCTTTAATCTTCCCATGCTTTATCAATACATGTGCAACTATCCCCCAACAATCCATTTTTAATATTTCAACAATAATCTCTTTCGGATTCGGAATCTTAACATTATCTGATGGCATTCTATTTATTATATTTTGAATGTCATCAATTTCTGGATATTCCATTCTCAATCGCATATTCAAATCCCATCCATTTTGAATATATTTCGGATCTAAACTTATACAATTAATTAGTTGATTTGTATACTGCAGATCGGCCCCTGCCTTTACATCATCTTTAGTTTCTTTAAAGTTAATAAGATTTTGCGCCACATAGAACATTTCTTCTTGAAAAAATATCAAATTACTCACCTCCAATTCTAATTATTTACGATAATCTAGTGCTTTGTAAATATCTAATATTGTCGAATGAAGGTAGTTTTTAAATACATATACGCTTTTCAATAATATATAAAATCGCTATATAAGTAAAGTTCTCTACATATCGGTTTCTTTTGCAATAAAATATGACCTCCTATGATCCATATTTAATCATAGGAGGCACTTAAATCCTACACTATAGACTGAATTAAATTGCAGTTACATTAACAATTGTTTCGGATAACTCGAAATAATAAAATATTTTTTCGTCGCTTTTTTAAGAAGAATTTTTCTGCTAATTTATGGTTGACTTTTCATGGCTGGTCTCCAGCTTAATATTTATGTACAGATGTCCATCTGCTTATAATTTACCAACCGTATAATTAAAAATCAATATTCACTTATCAGCTCTTGTCCATACATAGACATTACTGTAAAATTGTCCACAAAAATGCCAGTGCATATTTAACGTACACTGGCATTATGATTTGGCAAAATTTAATTTTCTCCAATGAAACAAATTGGAATCTATCAACTTACATTCAAAATACTAAACGGATATGTTTTTTCACCTTATCATTTCCTTCCCATCTACTATCGTTTCTGTTACATATTACTCTTTATCCGTAATTTCCCAATATCCACTGAATCCGCGCCCAACATAACATACATTATCCATTTCTTTTATATGACGTTTAATTGTTTTAGAGCTTACACCCAATGCAATTGCCATCTTCTCTGTACTAATTTTATTGTCTTTACGAATCAAATTCAGAATCTTCACATCCAGTTTGTCTTGAGGGACATCTTGAGGAACACTGTAGTTCAAATTCGGCATCACAACAGTAAACTGATATCTATCTGAACGAAATGTTGGTCTCTTACCCTCACTATAATTAATTTGAAATTCATATCCACTAATAATCTTTCCAAATCCACTACCTTTACGCTCCATATATCCAAGCCTGTTGAACACATCCGCAAGCAACGCTACAATCAAGCTACCAAAGGACATCAACAATGCTAATATCCCAATGAAAATCGAAATGCTCTCATAAGCCGTCATCGGCGCTAAGCAAGCACCCCCAGACACTTAACGCCCTGTCATGGGTACTTTCCCTAAAGAGTACCCTAACATAAGAGCTAATGCTCCTGCAAGGATAAATAAAAATTATTGATTATCCCTCTACGTCGCAAAATACTATTTAGCATCGGTTACAATCGGAAAGTTCATTTCAACAATAAACTCTTTTTTTTCTATTTTTGCTTCAATCTCTCCATCCATCCGACTAACCAACTCCTTTGCAATAGATAGTCCCAATCCAGTAGATGTTTTACTTCTGGCAACATCTGCTTTATAAAATCGCTCAAATACCTGATCTATATTAATCTGTTCTGGATGTGTAACCTGATTGCTAATTCTAAGCACCGCCTGATTTTGATCACGTTCCAACACAATGCCAATCTTCTTTTCTCCATGATCCAGCCCATTTTTTATCACATTCTGGATAACACGGCGGAGTCCCTGCCTGTTTCCATGTATATACAACTGTTCTTCCGTAATCTGAATATCCGGCCGAATTTCCATTCTTACCCATTCATCATAGTATGAAAAAACTGTTTCTTTCAAAATCCGGTTCATACAGCACAATGTCAATTCCAAACTGTAAGATCCGTTTTTTAACTTTGTAAACATAAAAAGTTCTTCCAACATTTCATTCAGACTATGAATTCTTTCGTGGATAATGCTTAAATAACGTTTCTGATCCTCTATATTTTCACATTCTTCCATTAGCTGGAAATATCCGTCCAAAGATGTCAGTGGTGTGCGGATATCATGAGAAAGATTTGTATAAGTGTCCGCAATCAGAGCTTCTTTCTCCTGATAATGCTGCTTCTCTTTTCTTCGCAGTTCCAGAAGCTCATTCAACTTGTCAGAAAGCTTTCCTATTCCACCCACATCAAATTCATGGTTAATCAACATGTTACTGTCATGTTTCATCATAAACGCCAATTGGCGGCAGATGTCTTTCACCTGCCGCTGGTATTTCCACATAATAATAAATTGTAAGATAATAATTCCTGCTAATATCCCAATTACGATATACATCCGTTAAATATCCCTCTTTTGAAAAACAACACTGCTTACTGATATCATCATAACGATGAACACTATTGCCACACCAAATGCCGCCAAACACTCATTTCCACTCGGATTCATAGGAAGCAGTGATAATTTTCCTGTTATCGTATACTTATAAATCTGGAAATTCTGAATTCCTATTTTTTGAATAGCACTATTGATCACCCCATACACAATGGTCATTACATTCATGCTAAGACAGACAGCAATGACCATGCTGATTACATTATTTTTCAAAATAATTGCAATCGCCATACAAATCAGCACAAGTGCATAATGAAGAGCCAGTTCAGTCACAAAATAAGATAAAATTGCCTTTGTATTTCCCCATTCCAATTCCCCGAAAACAATACCATTCGCCGCTGCCTGAAATAAGAATGCACCTGCCATTGTCAGTACCGTAAAGACAGCCAAGGCAATTGCCCTGGAAAAAATCAGAGTTCCTCTATTTCTAACCTGACCTCCTATATTCTTAATATATCCGCTACTGATATCCGCTGTTGAAAACAGGACAGTAAAAATCACCAAAAGCAGTGCATACAATTTTCCTTGGGAATTGGCAAAAAAGATATCATATACCGTCACCTTTTCTCCCGGCTCCGTAGGCAGCGTTACCATCATTCCCACATTAATATTATCCACAGTAGGTTCAGTAACCTGCTCCTGTTTCATGGCATCCTTTTCAGTCAAAAGCTCATAATCCGTCTTGCATAAAGATGTTGTAATCAATAATATTGCTGCCAGTACGATCCAGATTACATACATACTTTTGGTTTTAAGCATCCGGTATAAATCCATTTTTATTATATTAAGCATGATCCGCACCTCCCGTCAGATTCAGAAAATAAGTTTCCAGTTCTTCACTGGTTATGGAAATCCCTTTTACCGGAATTCCTGACTTTGCAAGTTCCATATTCAACGCTGCACTTTCATTCAATCGTTCAAAAATATGAATATGCTCTTTATCTGTTACCTGATAGTTGGTAAATCCCATAGAATCCAGCACCGGAATCGCCTGTTTCGGATGATCCAATGTCAACTCTATCCGTTCACTGCATCTTCTTATTAATTCTTCTCTTGTAATTTCCTGTAATAAACTTCCATTATGAATAATTCCATAATCAGTAGCAATCTTCGATAATTCCCCAAGAATATGACTGGAAATGCATATTGTCATATTCTTCTCTTTCTGAAGTCTCTGAATCGTATCCCGGATCTCTGCAATACCCTGTGGATCCAATCCATTGATTGGCTCATCAAGAACTAATAAATCTGGTTCTCCAACCAAAGCAAGACCAATTCCCAAACGCTGTTTCATTCCAAGTGAAAAATGTTTTGTTTTTTTCTTTTCCACATTCTCCAGACCGATAATTCTCAATATTTCTTCAATATAACTTTTTTTCTTTATTCCAAACAGCTTGCATTTGATATTCAGATTTTCATATGCAGTCATATTTCCATAAAGTCCCGGTGCCTCAATCAGACATCCTATCCGTGATCGAACTTTTTGCAAATCTTTTCCCTTGTATCCGAACATCTCGATTTCTCCACAAGTTGGCTTGGAAAGTCCACTGATCATCTTCAGACAAGTTGTCTTCCCAGCTCCATTCCGACCGATAAAACCATAAATAGCACCTTTTTTAATATGCATATTGACACTGTCCACAGCTTTATGGTGTCCATATTGCTTAGTCAAATTTCTTGTTTCCAATAACATTTCGCTCAAGTTTTTCATCTCCTTTTTCTTATCTGCATTTATCATAAAGGAATAATCCTAATCAAACGCAAATAAATAGTAAAAAAAGAGTAAAGATTATAGATGAAGACGATAACCGATTCCCCAGACTGTTTCAATATATTCCTCAGATGTAACTGTTTTTATCTTTTTACGAATATTGCTTATATGTACATCCAGAGTTTTTGTTTCACCCATATATGGTTCGTCCCACGCATATTCAAAAATGTCCTCTTTACTGAAAACCTGCTTCGGATTTCTGAGCAGTAATTCTAAAATCGCAAACTCCTGTCTTGTTATCTTAGGAAGTATTTTTCCACCAATGCTGACCTGAAAAGTAGCTTTGTTCAATACCATCTCTCTGAACGAAAGGTTAGATTCTTTTATTTCCTTTTCTTCTGTATGACGAAGCTGTACCTGAATTCTTGCCAGTACCTCTCTGATTTCAAAAGGTTTCGTTATATAATCATCAGCCCCACTAGTTAAAACCTTTACCTTTTCATCCAAGCTATCTTTCGCAGTCAAAACAATAACCGGAAGATTTCCCTTTTTCCGTATTTCCTCCAGAACTGCTTCTCCTGTAATTCCCGGCAACATCAAATCCAGCAACATCAGTGCATAGCTATGCTCCTGCATATTCAAAAGCAGCTTTGCCTCAGTTCCGGAAAACGCCTGCTCACAGGAATAGCCTGCTTTGGATAATGCTTCCTGAAGCAGATTATTGATATTTGTATCATCTTCTACAATCAGTATTTTCTGCATGATAGTTCTCTCCTCTATTTTACACTGTGAAAACATTATTTTCTTGCATTATACGCTTTTCCCTTTTTTCCCGCAATTACTCCCCACAGATCCCCGGAATTCTCCAGTACATAACATACTTTTTGTTCCAGCTGAACTTATAATTTTCAGTATTCCTGTGCTTCCAAGATGCATATATCACTTTTCTCTTACCATTATGTCTTTATTTCTCCATCAGTGCTTTCGCAACCCTTATCCCGCCCACAAATAGAGCCAAACTAGAGCCATTTGATAAAACAAATGCCGAAAGCCCGCATAAATACAGGCTTTCGGCATTTTAGTCCGTTATTCAAACTCCTCTTTGCCAAGTTGTTATGTGGTGTTTTTCGTTGGTTTTGCTGGTAGAAACCAGGGAGTTTTGTCTGATTTCTACGTGTTGCATGGATTCTTAAGGGATTGTATTGTCATTTTGTTGTCACTGACTCTTGCTCACCTTTCTCGCTATTTACATATTCTTTCCATGCACTATTCTTTCCCACTAATCCAACAAAACGATTCATAACATTACGCTTTATGCTTCTCAAATTATCATAGTTCTGATAATTTTCTTCTACTATTTGATTTTTTATAGTAGTTTTATCTATCACACCAATATGTTCCGTATAATCTTCTATTAGTTTATCAGTAAAATCCGAAACAAATTGCACTTTATCTGCATAAGATAAAGGTTGAAACTCATATGTCATATCAAATCTAGAAAACAAAGGTTCTGGAATCATATCCTTAAAATTGGTATTATTTAAATTTGCTGTGAAAACGATTATATACCCATCCAAATCAATAACTTTTCCGTCCAAATCAGTATATTGACCATCTTCTAGCATTTCATAAAAGAATGTAAATATAGCTTCATCCGCCTTATCTAACTCGTCGATTACAATAATTTTCGACTTACTGTGCAAAATCTTATTTGTCAACTCTCCACCTTGTTCACTTCCAACATATCCTTTGGGAGAACCAATTAAACTCCACAAAGAACCTTTACCTGAATAATTCCCAAAATTAATTTTTATCGGTGGTTCATCCGGGTACATCTCTCTCTGTAAAATTCTTCCTACTTCCGTTTTTCCTACTCCTGATTTACCACATAACAGCAAGGAAAAAACTTTCTTTCTTTTCATTCTATGTAGTAAAATAAATGCCTCTATCTGGTCTTTAAAATCCTTTTTAAACTTCTCATGCCCATATAACTGCAAATCAAACTGTTCTATAATAGAATCAAATTTCTCTTTATTACAATCAATAATAGAAAACGCTTCCTTTTCTTCTTGTGTCTCCTCCTGAGTTTCTTCAGCCTTATCTAACACTTTATCGCATTCCTCATCTCTTTCAAAATAATAGCTAAACACATCACAGGCTTCATGCAAAAAGGTTTTTTCCACACAATAATCAATATTTTCTTCGTTTTCTTCATTTAACGAATTAATCCATCCCTCATATATAATTCGCAAATCATTTCTCACAAGAGCAGACATTACCATTACGGTTATATCAATAACAAAATGCTCAACATCATTTATTCCTGTATACTTTAATGCAATATTTTGATTAGTCAAATAGGAAATAGGGTACACAATATTCTCCCCTTCTGGAAACTTTTTTGCAAATTCATCAAATTTACCTTTTTCATAATACAATAGTTTTTTCTTTTTCATCTCTCTATTTTGCATTAATCTCCTGAATCACTGCAATCACATCTATAACCTCTTGGAATTCTCCAGATTGCTTACCTTTATTGTTTATATCATCAAACATTTCTTCTTTACCTTTCGCAGAGGATTGTAATCGGTAATCATCGTTCTCATAAGTATGCACTTTCTTCTGTTCATTATTTTCCGAAAAAATTTCTTGTAAACTTAATCTTTTTTCATACTGACGTTTTCCTCTATAAATTCCTACAACAGTTACAGTACCAACCTGTAAATCATATATATTATAAGAATTCTCAAAATCATTTTCAAATGTCATTGGAATTGTTAATAAAAATTTCTTATCACCAACGATACATCCCAACTCATAGGCACAATCCTTTAATAAAGAGTTTATCATTGCTGATAAATCAAATTCGATTTTCATGTCATCTGAATTACTGCTAATTTTCGTATCCTTAAATGCTCCGTTTAATATCATTTTAGTAACAGCATAGGACTCTTCAGCATTCAAAAGTACTAAGGATGCATTCTTCAATAAAATCAAATCACCTAAATTAATATTTTCATTTCCTTCATACACATTTGCTTTGGCTATAATACTCGCAAGCATATTTGATTTAGTAGTCTTTACATCAAAGTTTTCAAGCACCTTACTTTTCATGCCATTATGAATTTGAATATTTTGAGACAATCCTAATTCACCTTTTACGCTCTCTAAATATTTCAGATTACTATTAATACCAATATTAGTTTGTTTCTCAAGCGTCGATTCCGATTCATTTTCACTTGTTCCACTAGTAACAATTCGATTATTCAAAAGCATTGCTATCTCGTATACTTTTTCAGTATTTATATAATACAAACTAAATATTTTCTTTTTCCTCTCTTGTTTATCCTCTTCACCTTCCATCCCACTTGTCTTTGCTCCTTTAATTTTGCTGTATATCAGCATATAAAGAGCGGTTATCATGTAAATAACAATTTTAATCTTTGCCGGAAAAAGCATTGTATCTATTAAAACAAGCATTAGATATTCAACAGACGCTAAAACTAACGCATAGTATAATCCGTTTACTTCCTTTTGACTTTCTCTTTGTGTGCACAACAACTTTAACACTACCGCTAGCAAGACCGGTACAGAAAGAATATACGGCGAATAAAAATATGTTATATTAAAGATATGTACAATATCTAACAATACACATACAACAGAAATTGAAATTAAGATTATTGCCAGATAATGCATCCATTTTTCAGCAATACATTCATTTATTTTTTTCACACTCGTCCTCCTTTTTACATAATCCTCAAATATATAACGACATATTAATGAATACTCCAAGTTACGGATTAAAAACTACTTGTCCTTTGAATTCTTCAAAAAAGCTCATCGGGATACTCCGTTGACATTTAAAGCTTTTTTCTGCAACATAAGTAAAACTTTTTCCCAATTCTTCTCCCGGACACATTATTAAGCCGTCTATTGCACCATCCATAGCATTAGTCAATGCAATAAGATATCTAATAGTTCTTGTTGTAAAATTATCATTTATCTGTTCTTCAAACTGCGGAGAATACTTTCCTAGATCAATCGTTGGTGAATCTTGTACTTTAACCTCCAACATTTGATTTCTTATATCTGGATATCCACCTTCAAGACTATCTTGCTTACCGCTATATCCCAATTGATAAGCTACCATTCTCTCTAATTGTTGTCCTCTTTGTTTTGTAGACAAGGAAATGTCCAATTTTTCACCAATAAGACTGTCAGTAATACGTTCATCTATAATCTCAATTGGCAAAACCTTTTGAGGTTCATCTTTTATACTGACATCAGCGTTTATAATTTCGTCACCACTAGCCAAAAGTTCTTGTGGCAAATTTGAATCAGCTATTACCATACCACCATCGCGAATAATATCTTCACGTTTTTTATTAGAAATAATAAGTTGTTGTTTAACTGTAGGTTTACCAAATTTTCCAAACCTATTTTCAATATAATCTGGGGTCATTACAATTATAGATTCAATACAATTATCTGTATCTATCTTACCGAGAACAAATCTTACATCGCTTGCCAAAAGAGTTTCTCCATTCTTTAAATCAACCTGCACTGATGCACTGTTCGGATTTCTATTCCATACTTGCAAGTTATATGAATTACCCGTTGTAACAATATATGTATCTATATATTCTCGCAAGAAGGCTGGCACTCCTTTTTGTTTAGGTGGTACAATTTCATACTCATCCGCTGCCTCAGGCATATAATTTGATAAGAGATGATTGGTTACAATCTTTCTAAAATTTGATCCATCAGTTCTTGATTTTCCCGTCATAGGTATCGCCTGACCAATCAACGGTCTTAATGCTTCTACAAGTTCTTCTGGTGTAGATATAACACTTTTACATTTAGGTGGTTTCTTGCCCTCTTCAATATAATTCATTAGTAATTCTCCTCTCTTCCTTTTCCTATAAAGCTTTCAATTTTTAAAATTTCTTCCTCTGATAAATCAAATGCATCATAAACAATCTTATCTATTGCATTTTCTAATTCGCCTGACATGCCCGCAATTAAATCATCCACATATTTAGCTATGATTATGGCATCATCCTTTTTGATTCTTGGAATAGGCCATCTATTCAAATTCGATGTAGTATACCTATACTTCTGCGAATATAGGCAACCGCTTATCATTTTTTGATAAAATTCCATAGCTTTGGAATTTAATAGTCCTAATAAAAAACAATAATATTGGTGTTCATTTAAATCTGGGTATTCCGACATTAAAATTGAAGATTTCTTCGTTAGGAAAAACGTATTACCTTGGCATAATCTCCCCGACTCATCTAGTGCAAATGAATTGCTTGAAACAATATCCCTCGTGACAATTTTTGTTTGTTGAAATTTTGATAACTTCTGAGGAACCCAACACTCATACCACATTCTACTCTTAGACTCTGCCAAATAAGATCGTTTCTTTAATACATCTGAACATTCTTCAAGATATTCTGCTGCTTTAGGTATCTCTTCCAAAGGAATAGCAACCATATTCCCTTCTATTTCTCTATGTGGATATAATATATATCTATCCCTTGAACTTTCACCCCACGAAATATTCCATTTATTCACATTAAAACTCTGTATTAATGGATATACCGCAATTTTCTCAAATGCATGCTCATTAATAAAATTTTGAGTCATCGGTTTTACAAATATTGTATCTGCAGTAGTCTTTATCCCTACGCATACATCAAATATATCCACGAGAGAGCATAATTTTTGTTCATCCATTTTTGTTTTGATAGTGTTCTCATCACTTGTAGAAAAGTTCCATGTTTTTCCATCAGCAGGTATTTTGACCTTTGAACGAGACACTTCAAAAACCTGCTTATCTTCATTTCCATAGAGAATGAAACTTTTACCACAAGTCAACTCATTTTCAACATACTCAAATAACTCATTAGCATTCAAACACACACGCTGTCCATCTTGCTCAGCAGTTTTTATTCCGATATAATCCACTTCACAGTTATCACTCTTACTATTTTCGCACATAATAATTGCTGGCAAAACAGCAGCACCGAAGAATTTAGTATCATACAAATCTACCAATTTTCTAACATGTCCTGCTTGCGACAAGTATGCGCGTATACCCACGCCATAATTAGCAGTCAAATACTTGTTACTTGTAATCAAACACATCCTTCCATTTTTATTCAATAATTTATCACTTTTTTCGAGAAAACAAGTAAAAATATCAAATCTCCCCGTAGCACTAACAAAATTATTTTTTATAAAATCCCTATATTCAACAGGCATGTTTTGTAACCTGATATAAGGAGGATTACCAATAATATAATCTGAGTTATCTCCCACACACAAAAAATCCTGACAGTATACTGGCAGTTTTCTTATCATATCCAAAACATCTTTGATTTCGCATATCAAATTTTTCTTAACTAGCGAAGAAATAATGACTATTTTTGTAACAAATACATTGGATGGTTTTGTGTCATATGCTCGTATTAATTTACGTTCCAAAAGTTTTTCCTTATATGTGTTTGTAACTTGATTTACATACAATCCATCTATAAACCTATCTATTATCTGCTTTATAAATGTACCCGTTCCACATGCCGGATCAACAATAGTTTTACTAATGGAAACAATCTCATTATATCCTATAATATCAAGCATATATTTGATTATTTCATCCGGCGTTCTTTCACTTCCAGATTTTTTTCGGGATTCTAAATCTATCCCATCTGTCAATAATCCAAATAATATCTCATCTAACTCTTTCTCTGTTTTATCAGCGAATGAGATTTCGATATTTTTCATATTCGAAAAACCCACACATATTTTTTCAATCTGGTTTTCGTTATATTCTATTCCTTTTCTATTCAATAGTTCAATCAATACAGCTGTCGCTGTATATATAGCCGATATCGAATAGTTTAGCATTTTATCTTGTGCTGATAACTTGTTCTCCACTTTTCCAAACATCTTGTCTATAAATTTTGTCTCATCATCTTTAACACTCAAATAATAGATATGCCCAAAATTTCTTTTGTAAAAACCAAAATTCTTATTTATAACATAGTATAAATTTTCTAAAACGCTCATAGCATCCATAGAACAAACCTCCATCTAGTCTTCCGTTAACTCCATAATATCCTGTAAATCACACTCAAGAGCATTACATATTTTCAACAAAATATCTGTATTCACATTTTCATTTTTTCCCAATTTAGCAATGGACGTCGTACTAATATCAGCCTTTTCTGCCAAATCCTTTTTTAGCATCTCTCTGTCTATTAACAATTTCCATAATCTTTTATAACTTATCTTCATGTGTCCTCCTAGAATTCGAACATAATTTTTTAATCATACCATTCAAATCCTGTTTTTGCAATAATATTTTCGCATTCGCTAAATCCCCCTCACCTTCCTCTCCCCACATCCTTGACCTTCTCTCCGATCCACTCCATAAACTTCTCCAGCAGATTAATCCCGCCAATCACAAACTGTTTCATAAACTCATGTGCCTTTTCAAGCTTGTCCTTCAGACACTGATTCTCTTCCCGCAATATCTGATTCTGATACCTCAGTTCTATCACCTGCTCCTTCAGATAATCATCGCCATCTATCGCTCTCAGAAGTTCCTTTTTTAGCCTTTCTACCTCCTCCAGTTCAAACTGAGCCCGTTCGGTCTGCCATTTTGCAGTGTCCGATATCATCATCCACTTGTCAGCCTCTTTTTGCGCCGACTCAGCTTCCATTCGGTATTGCCTTTGCCTTCACTTACAAATCCTCTGGTAGCAAGTGCCGCCTTAAGACTTGTCTTTGTCTCCAATCCTCTCTTACATCCGGATACCCAAGGGATAAAACTCAGATGCAAATGTGGTGTTTCCTCATCCAGATGAATATAGGCACCAATCACATAAAGCTGTGGATTGCGAAGTTGAAACTTTTTCACATAATCCTTCAGCACCCACGTTGCAACTTCTGCTGAAGAACTACCTACTCCGGTATCATCCCTATTGCCTATCTGAACGATAACCTCATAAAATAATTTTTTCTGCTTGCTTCGGGAAATTTTCTCATAATAACTTTTAATCTGCCTGTCCTTACGTTTCTGTTTTGCATTGTATTCCTTCAGTGCCTTGTCAAACAATTTATGATAAGCCTGCTTAATATCCTCGTGGATAAGGGTGATATTATTCTTAGTACGGCTGGCATCTACATTGTCCGCTATAAATCTTCTTGTGTTGTGTCCGATGGAACCTTCCCCATTCATAAAACTAATTGTTCTTTCCATTTTGAAAATCCTCCTCTTTTGGTATGTATACAGGCACCTCCTTCTTATCTGTAATGAGTGCCGGATACGGCACGAAACAGCAGATTTCCCTGGGAAGGTTTTGTTACTTTTGTCAAAAGTAACGCAAAAGCACTTTTGACAGCTTCGCCATCAAAAATGCAGACCCGCAAGCGGGTTTTGCGCTCCTCGCCGGAGTGGCTGTACGGCTCTTCGAGCCAGATAAAGCTCCCTTTCGGGAGCTTATGAGTCGCGGATACGCGACATATTATTTACCAGCCACAGCTCCGATACAAAACTCCACTTATCCTCTAATGAAAACAATTCACCAAATCATGCAGAACTACCTCCTCTGCTATCATTCTTGCCTGAGTTCGTAGCTGATATATTTCCACAAAAGAATTCGAATGCTTTGGTTTATGTTCACGCAACCACTCATTTTCAATATCCTCCAGCAATTCATAAGCTACTTCATTTACCTCGGTTGCTTTGTCATGTAATTCTCCAAATCGTACCAGACTTCTGTATCGCTGCGGATATTCCTTCTGTATGTAATCCATCCACATGCGACCATATTTCCCGACATCTGTACTGTTCTCCGCTTCACCTAATGTAATCAACGGATAAAAAATGCCCTCTTTTTCTATGTATTTCACACCTAATTTTTCAAATAATGTTTCTTCGCTCATAGCAGTCACTTCCTTTTTATGAAATATTTGTTATTCCTCATTTTGTACTGTAAGTTGCTTCATATCTGCCAATGTTTTCGGTTGTTCCTTGAAGTCTTCCAATATTTCCAGCATGGAACGGATGGGAGTAAGTAACTCCCCATCCATATCCGATGCCTTTTCTATCCTCTCAAGCTCGCGCTCAATCCTTTGCAGGTTCTGCCGGAACTGCACCAGCATCAACGGGTTACCTGTGGCAACCACCTTTTGATGAAGAACACTCTGGATTATATAATCCTGCTTGGTACGAAATCCGCTGAGCTTCACTCTGTTATTCAGCTCCTCGTTTTCCTCCGGTGACATACGGAATGCTATTGTCACATTCCGCCATCTGTTTTTATCGTCTCTATTCTTTTCTGACATTGACTAACGCCTCCCTTTCCGTTTCCAGTTGTGCTGCCATATCCGTCTGCGCCGTTGGAAATAAATGTGCATAATGATATGTGATATCTACTGCCTCATGTCCGACTGTTTCGCCTATTGCCAGTGCAGAAAATCCTAAATTGATTAGCAATGAAATGTGCGAGTGTCGTAATCCATGAATCCGTATTCTCTTTACTCCTGCAAGCTTTGCACCTCTATCCATCTCGTGATGCAGATAACTTTTTGAAATAGTGAAAATTCGGTCATCATCCTTTATTCCATAAAGGCTGCTTATAAAATCCTCCATCTCTACAGCAAGAAAATCCGGCATAACAATTGTTCTGTTACTCTTTGGTGTTTTGGGGTGTGTAATCACATCTTTGCCTTCCAGTCTCTGATATGACTTGTTAATCCGGAGTGTTTTCTTTTCAAAATTGAAATCTGCCGGCGTCAGGGCAAGCAGCTCACCTTCTCGAATCCCTGTCCAATAAAGCATTTCAAATGCATAATAGGAAATAGGTTTATCTGCCACGCACTCTAAAAATGCCTGAAATACATCTTGTGTCCAGAACTCCATTTCCTTATTTTCTTCCTTGCCCATAGTTCCGGCTTTTCGTGCCACATTATCTTTCAGACCATACATATTTACCGCATGATTTAATATGGCGCTGAGCTGATTATGAATGGTTTTCAGATAAGTAGGTGAGAATAACTCCCCATTATCCTTCTTCAGCTTCATAATCTCATTTTGCCACTGGATGACATCAGATGTCCGAATATCATCCAGTTTTCGTTTTTCGAAATAAGGCAGAATCTTTGTCTCAATAATGTGCTTCTTTGTCAGAAAAGTATTGCGTTTTATTCTTGGCTCTAAATCCGTCAGATAAATATCCACAAAACTTTTGAAGCTCATACTGATACTCTGATCCTCTTTCAGTTTGAAATTCCGCTCCCATTCAAGGGCTTCGCTCTTCTTTGCAAAGCCCCTCTTGGTTTTCTGTTTCCTTGCTCCGGTCAAATCCTTATAATAGGTTCTCACCTCCCACATTCCAGTCTTATTATTCTTGATAACCGCCATCTATCCCACCTCCTTATCCGTAGATAGCCCGTAGATTCGTTTCATAAAATACTGTGTACTGACACGTCCTTTTATTGTCACGAATCCATCCGCCTCAAGTTCTGCATTCAGTCGTCGTATCCGTTTATAGGAATACGATAGTGATACTCCCAGCATTTCCATTACATCCTGCGCTGTCAAAAATCTCTTGTTCTCCATAAGCTAATGCCTCCTCTCTTTCGTTTTTCATTATTCAGTTCATTTCTGAACGGTTTTGATGTGCATTATATTAACAGTTCATTTATGTACTGTCAATACTTTTTATCAAAAAAACATTTCACTTTTGCACTGTTGATGATATAATGTACGCGAAGGCAAAAGTGAGCATGGAGTTTTGACGATTGATATGCGAAGCATAAACAAGCGGCAAAGCACCATGAGAACGCGCCCGCGAACGAGGAAAACCGAAGGTTTTTCGAGTTTTTGCCTTCGCAGAAAACATATTAAGTATTAATGTAGATACATGGTTTGTACCTCGTGTCTTCATGCATTCTACAACACTCATTCCACGAATAAGGAGCAGTTAAAATGGGCGAGAAATTCACCAGCCGGGTAGGCTATTTGATTCGAAATTTCAGAATTGCATCTGACATGACGCAAAAGGAATTAGCAGATAAATGTGGATTAAACGAATCCACTATCCGAAACTATGAACTTGGAAACAGATATCCGGATGAAGCAACTTTATTAAATATTGCAAACAATCTCGGAGTCAGCTTTTATGCATTATCTGACCCTGATGTTGCAAACATATTCAGTGCACTTCATGTACTGTTTGACATCGAATGGGCATATGGTTTACGCCCCACTATAAAAGATGGGGAAGTATGCTTTAAATTTGAAGAACGGCTTCCAAGTTCCGGTCCCCGTCCACATGAAGACCTTGATAACTTTCAAAAGATGGTTGAGTATTGGGCACGTTTACGAGATAAACTTGAAGATGGTGAAATATCAGAAACAGAGTATTACCTCAAAGAGGTGAAGTACCCAATGAACCCAACAGACCCGAATAAAGAGTATACTGTTTCGTTGAATCTTGATGATGACGACCAACTACTGGTTCAAAACATGAATGAGGATGACGATGCAGAAGAAACTGCCGAATTGTTAAAAGACCTGTTCCCGGATTTCTCTTATGTGAAGAGGAAAAGGAAACCAAAGAAGGATTAAATGGAGTGTTGCACTATTAACTTATTTTGTTTAAACGGATATAACGGAGAAAAAATTAGTTTTGAACTCAATGAAGTTATTGGATTTCCTAATAACACAAGCATTGAAGGTGGCTATGATATTATTTGTACATTAATTATCGACTCTGGATGTTATCACATTGAACATGACCGATTATACTCCGCCACAGGTGCTCTTTATCGTTTTTCTAAGGAACTGCACACTTGTTATTCTAACCTTTTTGGTTCTGCGGAATACCATTTATTGTACGAAAGTGACCTGACCTTTAAAGTTGAAATGACAAGTGGTGGACACGCCATTGTAACCGGAGCCTTCCAAGAACGTCCAGACAAACACAATATACTGCAATTTGAATTTGATACTGATCAATCTTGCTTGTTGAGTGTTATTCAAGATATTGAAGGTTTAAAATTGAAATATGGCGATATGGAAGGATTGTGCAACAAATAGAAAGGCGAAATAATATGCTTAATATAGATGTAAAAGGAATATTAACAAATACCGGCAGAACATCTCCTATTTTCCCTGGTATTCGTCCTACTACAATAATTAAAGATGACTATTGGACAAGTTGTGTCCTTATTTTTGATAATCCAATTTCATTGGACGAATCTATACAAGCTTCCATCACTTTTGTTTCTCCAAAGTATTATGTAAATTCATTATGGCTCAACAAGTGTTTGGATATATATGAAGGACCAAGAGTAATAGGCACTTTCACAGTAACTGAAATAACAAATCCTATCCTTGATGCCAATGCTGAAAAGTGGATATTCATTGATGGACGTGATATCCATACACTTAACGACTTTTTTGACCAAATTGAACAGAAATTGATATATAAAACTGATTTCAAGATAGGTCGTAATCTAAATGCTTTTAATGACTTGCTTTGGGGTGGATTTGGTATTCACGAATACGAAGAAACTCTTCATATTGTTTGGATTTATGCCGAAAAGAGCAAACAAGCATTAGGTGATAAATATTTCAATAAAATAGTATCGATTATAGAGAACCACGAAAGCAAAAACAAATATTTAGAACTATATGATGAGCATGCTCTTTAAATTACATACTGCGACTTATTATACACGTTTCCGGATTTCTCTTATGTGAAGAGGAAAAGGAAACCGAAGAAGGAGTAAAATTGCTAAAGGAGAATGCCAACATGTCTAAATTGTATTTATATGTAGCAGAGACGAACCACTCGCAAAAAGATACTGCTGATATCGTAATAAAAAATGAAATTTCGCAGGCAGAACTCGCACAATTAAATGATGCTTTTAGTATATGTAGCATCTATCACAGTATTACACAAATCAAAAACATTGTAATAGAAAATGGTGAAAGTTTTAAACATTTTATGAGTTCTACAAATATGATGGAACTTAGCAAACATAATATTTCTCCTGAGCGAGCTATAACCCTTGCCAATAAAGCAGTCTTAAATTATGCTTCATCCATTAAAACATATATAGATATGGAAACTCGCATTTTGAGGAAAAAGTCTTCGCAAACCTCATTAGATTCTTTTAATACTTTATGTCATACATTTTATGACAAGCATTTAGAATATCGGTTTTGGTCAAACTTTAGAAATTACATAGTTCACTGCGAATTCCCATATACTATATTTCAAAATTCTGTTGTAACAGGATGTAAAATCATATGTACCAAAGATCACCTACTTCAATTTGATAATTGGAAGCATTCAAAAAATGACATAATGCAAATGGATGAAATTGTAAATCTGCCTGTTCTTGTAGATAATATGAGCAGTCTGATATATGCTCTATATATAGATTTTTTCAGCTATTTTGCAACCGAAATCATTAAAGGTATAGAAACATATGGAAACTTTTGCAGAAGATACGATGTCAAGAATCCTGTTATATTCAAAACAGAAAATAAGGATAAACTCACAGGAAATCACATACAACCTTTACCTGTAAATGAACTCAAAGCTTCATTTGACATACTAAAAAACAATCCTAACATCAGCATTAATATTAAGTAATTTCCAAAGTTATTGTCATTTGATTGTCACTCAACCAAAAATGAGCCAAGAAACGTCTTAAATTCGGCATTTCTTGGCTCATGTACATTATTCAAACTCAATCGTTCCAGGTGGTTTACTGGTCAGATCATACATTACTCTATTAACACCCTTAACCTCATTGATAATCCTGTTCATTACCTTCTGAAGAACTTCAAATGGTATCTCTGAACAATCTGCTGTCATGAAGTCTGTTGTATTTACAGCACGGAGTGCTACGGCGTAATCGTAGGTTCTGAAATCTCCCATACAGCCAACTGAACGCATGTTGGTCAGGGCTGCGAAGTACTGACCGAAGCTTCTGTCGAGACCTGCCTTTGCGATCTCCTCGCGGTAGATGGCATCGGCATCCTGAACGATCTTGACCTTCTCGGCTGTGACCTCTCCGATGATTCTGATTCCAAGGCCTGGGCCTGGGAATGGCTGACGGAATACCAGATACTCTGGGATTCCAAGCTCAAGGCCGGCCTTGCGGACCTCGTCCTTGAAGAGAAGACGGAGTGGCTCCACGATCTCCTTGAAATCTACATAGTCAGGAAGTCCGCCTACATTGTGGTGGGACTTGATGACTGCCGACTTGTCAAGGCCTGACTCGATGACGTCAGGATATATGGTTCCCTGTACGAGGAAGTCAACGGCACCAATCTTCTTGGCCTCCTCCTCGAATACACGGATGAACTCCTCGCCTATTATCTTTCTCTTTGCCTCAGGCTCGGTTACTCCGGCAAGCTTGCTGTAGAATCTGTCCTGAGCATTCACTCTGATGAAGTTCAGGTCGTATGGACCGTCCGGTCCAAATACCGCCTCAACCTCGTCGCCCTCGTTCTTACGAAGAAGACCGTGGTCTACGAACACACATGTGAGCTGCTTGCCTATCGCTTTGGACAGGAGAACTGCAGCCACTGATGAGTCCACACCACCTGACAGGGCGCACAGCACCTTGCCATCGCCTATCTTGGCACGCAGGCTCTCTATAGTATCTTTTACAAATGAATCCATCTTCCAGTCGCCTGCACACTGGCATACATCCATGACAAATGCTCGAAGCATCTTCATACCTTCCTCGGTGTGCATAACCTCTGGGTGGAACTGAGTCGCATACAGTTTCTTCTCAGCGTTCTCCATAGCTGCCACTGGGCATACAGGAGTGTAAGCTGTCTTCTTGAAGCCCTCTGGTACCTCTGCAATATAGTCTGTGTGACTCATCCAGCAGATGGTCTTGTCATTCACATCTGCAAACAGCTTTGATGTCTTGTCAACCTCTACCTCTGTTCTTCCATACTCGCTGACAGGGGCCGTGCTGACCTTGCCGCCCAGCAGATGCGCCATGAGCTGTGAACCGTAACATATTCCGAGAATAGGAATACCCAGTTCAAATATCTCCTTGCTGCAGCTAGGTGATTCGTCTTTGTATACGCTGTTTGGTCCGCCGGTAAAGATGATTCCCTTAGGGTTCATCTCTTTGATCTTCTCCAGCGGCAATGTGTACGGATGTACTTCGGCATATACATTACACTCTCTTACACGTCTGGCGATCAGCTGGTTGTACTGTCCGCCAAAGTCCAATACGATAATCAGTTCCTTATCCATGTATATCTCCTTTGTTGCCTTTTATTTACCTATAACAGATTTCTGAACATTTCTTAGTATAACACAATATGCAGCACTTTTGTGCTGCATATTGTCCAAAAATTATGTTGTTTTTAATATTTATGCAAATTCTATATATATCACAGCATTTCCTCATTCTATCTGATATATTATATACATCTTTATATATGATTCGCCTTTTCCTATTTCTGCACGATATATTGTATTCATCTTTATATCATTCGACGTCATCCAACTGGTTATTATAGAATTCTATTGTTCACGCATAAAACTGTAAGCCAAGCCATTTCTACTTACCAAGCTTTCCCTTAAGCACTTCAATACCCTTCTGGTACTGGCTGTCATTCTTGCCCTGGAAATCCTTGTAAGTGTAATCATCCGGCAGTTCGACCTCGATATCAGGAGCAACGCCCTTCTTATGAATGTCATTTCCATCGTGGGTAAAATATTTCTGTGTGGTAAGCTTAATGGCAGTACCATCACCAAGAGGTATAACGCTCTGAACAATTCCCTTGCCGTAGGTGTTTGTTCCGACAACTGTAGCCACCTTGAATTCCTTCAGTGCTGACGTCAGTATCTCTGATGCACTGGCACTGTATTCATTTGTCAGGACAACCATAGGCATATCCAGTGACTGCTCATCTGTAGACTTGTATTCCTCTTCAACCTTGCCGTTTTTATCCTTAATGGAAACTATAGTTCCCTCCGGCAGAAGGTAATCACAAATGCTGACAACCGATGTAAGCATTCCGCCCGGATCACTTCTGACATCTATCATCAATGCCTGCATACCCTCTTTTTTGAGTTTCTCCACTGCTTTCTCGAACAACTCATCAGTGTTGTCTATAAACTGTGTGATCCTCACATATCCTATTTTGTCATCTATCATAAATGAGGAAACTGTGCTGTATTCCACAATCTCTCTTGTGATTGTCACATCATGGTATGATTTGTCGCTCTCTCTATACAGTTTGAGTGTGACATCTGTACCGGCCTCGCCTCTTATGAGTGACACGAGATAATCCAGATCGTCATCCGTCAATATATCGTAATCATCGATCTTGACGATAACATCATTTGGTTGTATGTCAACTTTTTCTGCAGGTGCTCCCTCCAGAATATTGACAGCTCTCACATATCCGGTATCCTCATCCTTGCTGACTGTGACACCTATTCCTGCATACTCTCCCGAGTCATCCTCCTGCAGTTTGGCATACTCCTCTTTGGTGTAATACTCAGCATATGGATCATCCAAAGATTCCATAATTCCCTTGTATATACCCTCCTTGACCGCATCATCGTCGACATCATTGTAATAATAATTATCTATGATAGTCTCGATCTTTGATGTCTTACTCAGGACATCCGCATCTATCAGGTTACCATCATATGTGACCTTACTGGAACTTTTCCCACCATTCAGTGAACTGCTGAATACACCGGATGAACCGCAACCCGTAAGTCCTATCACCGTACTTGCAAGTACGACCGTCACTACCGCCTTTTTGATCGTCTTTCTCATCGCTTACATCTCCAATCTGGTCTTATTATCACTGGCCTAGAAAATCATGTGGGTTTACATACGTGCCATCTATGGATACACCAAAATGGCAATGCGGACCGGTTGAAACTCCCGTGCTTCCCGCCTTTGCTATGACCTGTCCTTTAACGACTTTCTCTCCCACATTAACACACAACTGTGAATTGTGCATATACACAGTACATATTCCATCACCGTGACTTATCATGACCATATTTCCACCGCCACCGTTGTAGCACGCCATGACAACAGTTCCTGCTTCAGCTGCAACTATATCTGTTCCGTAATCGCATCCGATATCAAGTCCCTGATGATATGTACTCGCTCCAGCTGTCGGCGCATCTCTGTAACCGAACTCATCTGTTATAACTCCACCTGTCGATACCGGCCACATAAATTTGCCCGCATACTTTGATGTGTCATAAACTTTTCCATCCGGAGTGTAGACTCCACCGCCATTTGCCCTGGCACGAATCATCTCCTGCCTTGCTATCTCAGCTATACGTCTCTCAGCTTCCTCCCTCTGTGCGGTAAATTTCGCCATGAGAGATTTCTGGGCATCAATATCATCAGAATATTTATTTATATCCTGCTGTTTTTTATCTATCAACGCCTGAAGCTGGTCGTTATCATTTTCCAAGTCAGTCTTGATAGACTCAACCTGTCTGAGATCCGCCTCCAGATCTTTCTCATACTGCGCAATATCATCCTTACTCTTTATCAATTTTGCCAGCTGCTTCTGATCATAGTCCGATATCTGATCAATGTACTCCGACTTGTTTAGAAGATCTGTAAATGATACAGATGTTATAAAGGCATCCACAATTTCTTCATCACCTTCCTCATAAAGGTACTGTATCCTTTGTTTCATAGCCTCATACTGCTTATCCTGGGCTTCCTGGGCTTCTTTCAAATGTTTCTTGGTATCTTTTATGCCCGCCTCAATCTCATCCGCCTCATCCTGTTTCTTTGTAATCTCCGTCTGTACAGCTGTCGCCTGAGCATCAAGATCAGCCACCTCCTGAACAAGCTCATTCTGCTGTTCCTCCATGGCGTTCAGTATATCCTTGGCACTCTTCTCATTCTCCTTGGCTTCCTCTTTCTGCTGTTCAGCCTCTTCCTTGGTCATCGCATTGACAGTGCTGTCACCTGTCTGAAGCAGCATCGCGCCCCCCATTGCCAGACAGCCCAACACTAACAATGTCGATCTTTTTATTTTGCGACAATTATCATATTTCTTCTTCATAATCCTACTACTCCTTGTTAACCCCACATAACAAAATTAGTATCAGACTCTCAAATGCTTCCTTGTCGTCAGAATACTTCCCACAAGTCCGACTCCTATACCGAGTACAAGTCCGACCGGAACCATCGTGCTGAACAGCTCCTTCTGGCTCACAAATGCAAACAGTGTCGTTACAACCTGGAATCTTCCTGCCACATATGTCAGTATCTTGTCATACATATAATACAGAAGAACCAACGGTATCGCCGATCCCACAGCTCCTATTATGACACCCTCTATGATGAACGGCGCCCTTACGAACACATTTGTCGCTCCTATGAGCTTCATGATCCCGATCTCTTCCTTGCGCACCGTGATTCCTATCGTGATGGTATTGCTTATAAGGAAGATGGACACCAGCATCAGTATGACTACTATTCCGATGGATGCATATCCTACCAGTGACGAAAGTGTCGTTATGCTGTCAGCCGTCACATCCGAACTCTTGACCTTGCGAACTCCTGAAAGTCCCTGTGCGAATGCAACGAACTCTGGCTGCTTTGACACATCCTTGAGCGTCACCTCGTATGACGCTGCATTCTTAAGCGGATTATCATCTCCAAATGCATCCTTTGCAGCCTGTGGATTGTCATAGTTCTGCTTAACGAAGTTATCCCACGCCTGATCTGCCGATACAAAATCCATCGTATTTACATAATCAAGTGTTCTTATCTGTTCACCTATCAGCTGTATCGTCTCATCTGAGGTATCCTCATCAAAGAATACCGATATTGTAACCGTGCTCTCAAGCTCCTGCATTCCCGACTGGAAGTTCACAACCACCGCATAGATGATTCCAAACAGGAAGAGGCACGATATGATCGTTCCTATCGATGCCAGTGAGAACAATATATTTCTTCTTATATTCGCAAATCCCTGTCTGAGGATATAGAAAAATGTACTAATCTTCATCTATATATCCTCCTTCCTTCTCATCGCTGATGATCACGCCCTTCTTAAGCGTGATAACTCTCTTCTTCATCTCATTGACGATATCCTTGTTGTGAGTTACAACCACAACTGTGGTTCCCCTCTTGTTGATATCCTCAAGGAGATTCATGATATCAAGCGAATTCTTCGGATCAAGGTTTCCGGTCGGCTCATCCGCAAGGATGATATCCGGATTGTTTACCAGCGCTCTCGCCATGGCTACTCTCTGCTGCTCACCACCTGAAAGCTCCTTCGGATATGACTTGTATTTGTCTGCAAGTCCCACCAGTGTAAGCATCGCCGGCACTCGTCTTCTTATATATCTAACCGGAGTCTGGATAACTCTCTGTGCAAATGCCACGTTCTCGTATATGGTCCTGTCCTTAAGCAGTCTGAAGTTCTGGAACACCACTCCTATCCTTCTTCTGACCTTCGGTATATCCTTGTTCTTTATCTTGCTGTAGTCATAACCGGCAACCGTTATATTTCCGGCTGTAGGATCGAGTTCCTTGAGCAACAGCTTGAACAGTGTTGTCTTTCCTGATCCGCTGCTTCCAACTATGAATACGAACTCGCCTTTTTCTATGTTTATATTCACATTCTTGAGAGCCTCTATACCACCAGGGTATGTCATGCTCACGTTCTCCAATTCTATCATCTTATGTCTCCTATATGCTGACCTGCTAGAGGTCACCTGCTAACCTAATCTATGTCTCTCGACTTTGTCCACGAACCATTATACTACAAATCACTGCTTTTGTTGTGTTTTGTTTGTGAATTAATATTGCTTTATATTGCCCCGCTATATTCCGGGTGTCATCCCAATATTACACAACGGCAGTCTTCATATATATAATATGCTGACTGCCGTTGTGTATTAATCTTGATAAACAAATGATTTTATATAATTCAGGTGTCTCGATTTTTAATAGTCAAGCTTTTCCATGTACTTCATATACTTTACTACCATGAGAGCAATCTTGAATGTGATCGCATCCTCAAATACTCTGAGGTCAAGACCTGTGCTCTTCTGAAGCTTATCTAGTCTATATACAAGTGTATTTCTGTGGATATACAGCTGTCTTGAAGTCTCTGACACGTTCAGACTGTTCTCAAAGAACTTGTTGATAGTTGTAAGTGTCTCCTCATCAAACTCGTCAGGGCTCTTGCCGTCAAATATCTCTCTGATGAACATCTTGCAGAGTGGAAGCGGAAGCTGGTATATAAGTCTTCCTATTCCAAGATTGCCGTATGCGATGATATCTGTGTTCTCGTAGAATATCTTTCCTACATCAAGTGCCATCTTGGCCTCCTTGTAAGAACGTGATACTTCCTTGATCTCATTAACTATAGTACCGTATGATACATGAACTGATGACATGGCCTCTGTGTTCAGCATATCTACGATAACCTGAGCGATCTTATTCATATCCTCATAAGTCTCATTGGACTTCACTTCCTTGACAAGGATTATATTCTTCTCGTCAACTGCTGTGATGAAATCCTTTGTCTTTGCTGAAAAAATATTACGAACTGTCTCAAGTGCATTCGTATCCTTCTCATTCTTTGTCTCGATGATAAATACGATTCTTCTCACATCTGTGTCAATGTGAAGTTTCTTAGCTCTGTTGTAGATATCAACCAGAAGGAGATTGTCAAGAAGAAGATTCTTGATAAAGTTATCCTTGTCAAATCTCTCCTTGTAGGCAACAAGAAGATTCTGAATCTGGAATGCTGCGATCTTGCCTACCATGTATGTGTCATCAGTCTCACCCTTTGCCATAAGAATGTGTTCCAACTGATTGTCGTCAAACACCTTGAAGAACTGGTATCCTCTTACCACCTGGCTCTCTGCAGGCGAATCCACAAATGCACGAACTGAATCCTCGCAGTCATCTATATCCTTAAGAGTTGACGCAAGCACCTTGCCCTCTGTGTCAAGTACGCACAGATCAGTTCTTGTTATGCTCTTTAATCCATCTATTGTATCTTGAAGAATCTGGTTTGATATCATTACTCTTTTCACTCCTTATACTCTTTATTGGTTTGTTCCCGTAATCCATTGCTTTTATTTTAAAGCAAAATTGTTGAAAAAAAAAGAGAAAATGCAGATTTTTTATATATAATTTCTGCATTTTCTCTAATATTTAAGAATTAAACCACTTATTCAAGATTATCTGGATATCTACTTTTATAAATATTCAGAATATCCGAAGTGTAATGTACATTCTACTTGTTATAGACTAGTTAACAAGAATCTCCTCTGTCTCCTTATCGAAGATATGAATCTTGCTTAAGTCAAATGCGAACTGAACTGTATCACCAGGTCTAGCTGTTGTACGAGCATTTACTCTTGCTGTGATATCGAACTGGTCGATTGTGAAGTATAAGTAAACCTCAGCACCAAGCATCTCATAGATGTTGATTCTAGCATCGATTACGCTCTCTGGTGATGACTCGATGAAGAGCTGCTCATCATGAATATCCTCTGGACGGATACCAAGAACAACTTCCTTATCAATTGCATCAAGTGCGATGAGTCTCTCAGCCTTGCTGTCTGGAACCTTGATTGAGTGTGAACCAAACATAAGGAGGACGTCAGCGCCTGACTTAACAACCTTACAATCGATGAAGTTCATAGGTGGCATACCCATGAATCCTGCAACGAAGAGATTACATGGCTTGTCGTAGAGGTTCTGAGGAGTATCTACCTGCTGGATGATACCATCCTTCATAACTACGATTCTTGTACCAAGTGTCATAGCCTCTGTCTGGTCATGTGTAACGTAGATGATAGTTGTCTGAAGTCTCTGATGAAGCTTTGAAATCTCAACACGCATCTGAACACGAAGCTTTGCATCAAGGTTTGAAAGAGGCTCGTCCATAAGGAATACCTTTGGCTCACGGACAATAGCACGTCCCATAGCAACTCGCTGTCTCTGACCACCTGATAAAGCCTTTGGCTTTCTGTCGAGAAGATGCTCAATATCAAGGATCTTAGCAGCCTCATGTACCGCCTTATCAATCTTCTCCTTTGGTACCTTTCTTAACTTAAGTCCGAATGCCATGTTATCATATACTGACATATGTGGATACAGAGCGTAGTTCTGGAATACCATTGCAATATCTCTGTCCTTTGGCTCTACATCGTTTACAAGCTTGTCGCCGATCCATAACTCACCTGAGCTGATATCCTCAAGTCCTGCTATCATTCTAAGAGTTGTTGACTTACCACATCCTGATGGTCCAACAAAGATGATGAACTCTTTGTCTTCGATCTCAAGGTTGAAGTCCTTAACTGCGTTGAATCCGTTAGGATATACCTTGTAAATGTTCTTAAGTGATAAACTTGCCATTTGAAATTACCTCCGTAGTGTATATAATCTTGTTTTTGTTCACCCTAAAAACTATTGTTATTCTACATCATCCACATTTTTCATTCTATGTGATTATTGCTCAAAAAATTTTTTGAACTTTTGTCTAAAATGTATACGTTCGCATTTTTTACAACATTTTGACGATTTTCTAGGCTTTTTGATAGGCTTTGCACTTTGTTTTTTGTGAAACCTTCACCAATAGCTCACTATTTTCACCGTTTTTTAGTAAGGTTTTCAGTATATTTTATAACTTTTGCCTATTCAATTTAACCATATATATACTTGACAAAAATTGTTTCTCTTTTACTGCTGCTTCAAATTTTTGTTATTTTGTCTTAATTACGACTTTTTTATCCTGCGTTGATTTCAATTTGATTTTTACCATTTCAAAATATGCAGTATTTTTACTACCGTCAAAAAAATCCTTCGTACCGATGAACTACCATCAGTACAAAGGACTTCATAATATTCTAGTTATTTGCTGCGTTGTCAACACCGATGACAACAACAATATCCGCATCACTTATATCTACATCTGCCATAGAATCGTCTATGTCAGTTCTGGCACTTGTGGAAGCAGATCCGAGAATCGCTGTAAGTGAACTTACATCGTATGAATCAGATGTATATACCGTCGTGGAAGACTGTGTATCTCCCTGATATGTTCCTATATCCACCGATGTGTATCCATCAGCTGTGAGTGTTGTCTGCCATGTAGCTGCAACTCCTGATACTCCTGATGCGTTGAGTACTACCATTTTTGCGTTCTTTGCGCTTGATGAGCTTGTATCCTCTGAAGGATCCTGCGAATCCTCGCCGTCTGACGAAGCATCTGTTGTTTCGGCAGCATCTCCGTCTCCTCCAAATGTAGGATCCGATGGATCATTCTCCTCTGTAACTATACTTGACACCTCTTTCTTGCTTGTAGTGTCGTTCTTCTTACTCTTGCTCATCGTCTTTGCGAGGAGCACCAGCATTACCACTATCGCAACCGCTAGTATTATAACCGCAGCTCTGAGCATGGTATCTAAAAACAATTTCATAACTTTCTTACCCATTATACAGCCTCCATATTCTTTATGCATTTCAATATTTGATCAGTATCTTTAAATCCAATTTAAGTCTCATCAGTTTATCAACAAAAACAACTAGAGTATACCAAAGTGCTTTTTTATTTTCAACATGTAATTCACATGATATAATAATTTTCACGAGGAGGACCCACTCTGTGGGAGAGTCCTTGTGAAGCACGCAGGCACCTCGCGCAGCGACTTTTCATGTGCCTGCTCCACTTTTCACGAGGAGGACCCGCTTACGGGAGAGTCCTTGTGAAGCACGCAGGCACCTCGCGTAGCGACTTTTCATGTGCCTGTTCCACATTTATGGCAAGGAGGTGTCATTTTTTGGATACTGCAATAATAATCGGAGCTTCTACCGGAATCGGAAGGGCCACTGCTTTAAAGCTTGCTGACTCATATAACAATATCGCGATCACTTCTTTCAGACACAGAGACGAGCTCATGTCTCTCAAAAAAGAACTTGATGCAAAGGGATGTCACTGTCTGGCAATGAGCGGGGATGCCGGGGATATGGATTTCATGGAGAATTTTATACGAACCATCACAGACACATTCGGTGATGATATAGCTCTGTTGGTGAACAACGCCGGAATATCCTACGTAGGGCTTCTCACCGACATGACCATCAAAGATTTTGACAGAACCATGAAATCCAACATATACTCAGTGTTTAACAGCTGCAACAGAGTTGTTCCTTATATGGTACGCGCTCACAAAGGCCATATCATAAATGTCTCATCTGTGTGGGGATGCTGCGGAGCTTCCTGTGAGGTTGCCTACTCAGCCTCCAAAGGCGCTGTAAACTCATTTTCAAAAGCTCTCGGCAAAGAGCTCGCCCCAAGTGGCATAGCGGTCAATGCAATAGCCTTTGGCGCAGTGGATACGACCATGAACGGTCATCTCTCGCCTGATGAACGTCAGATGCTGGAGGATGAGATCCCCGCAGGACGCATGGCAACGCCACAGGAAGCCGCTGAGTTCATATGCCGCATAGCCGGCTGTGGAAACTATCTGAACGGCCAGGTCATCACCTTTGACGGTGCATGGCAGTAGCCACATATTTTATTGAACATTTTCAACCAAAACATTGTGTAACTTACCAAATCCCTATTGCCTATTTGTACATATTGCTTTAAAATAAACTATATATGTTATAGAAACAGGGGTTATAAAATGGGATTTGGATTTGGGAAAAAGAAAAAAAGCAAACCTGCTGAGGATGCCACATTAACCGATATGCAGACCACTCTTGATGAAAACGGTAATGTCGAGATTGTTTCCAAAAATTTCAAAATGAAACCGACTCAGAAGACTTCAGAGGGCACCACCGAAACAGGTGACACATGGATATGCTGGGGATGCGGACAGCCCACAAGTCAGGATGTGTGTCCAGTTTGCGGTAAAAAACGAATCAAATAGCACACACAAGCAAAAGGAGATTGTATTTTCACAATCTCCTTTTTGTTGTCTTGTCTAAACTATTAAAATGTTATTCCTGCCGCATTTATGAGAAGTCCCCACATAAGTCCCGCTGCATAGAGCACCGCTGCTATTCTAATATTCTCAGCTGGTCTGTGTCTGTTCATTCTGAACAAAACAACAAGTCCCACCCCGGCACTCACGAGAAGTCCGGACATCATGGCTCCGGCACTGAGTATCCCCTGAAGATAAAGCTCTGTTATGATCACTGAAGCCGCACAGTTAGGTATGAGTCCCACCAGAGCAGCCGAAGCCTCACCAAGAACTGGCACATCATTGAATATCCTTGCTATGGTATCCTCCCCAACCAACTCTATAACTATATTTATTATCAGGGTAAAAATGAATATGAATATCGCAATCTTTGCAGTGTGTACCAATGCCGACCTCAGCACGCCGCCCTCGCAGTCACAGTGTTCCTGTTCACACACCTCATGTATATTTTTCTCTCCGTAATGTCCGTGATCGTGGCTGTGCTCATGAACGTAATCATGCACGTGTCCGCCATTGTTTTTCTCACCCTTTATATTGTTGTAAACTATGTTCTGGGGATACTGTGTATTTTCTGCCGCAGCTTCGCCATGCATATGCCCATGTTGATCCTGATGTACATGACCGTGTCCGTGTTCTATCCTCTTCACTTCCACTGGTTTTCTGAGCCTGTCCAGCACAAATCCCACTATATAGCCCGTTATAACTGCTATAACAGCCTTTGTCACAAGAATCTTTGCTATAGTTCCGGCACTTATGGCATCATTTGAGAGCATTATCGGGAGCATCTCATCCGATGTTGACATAAATACTGCTATGAGCACACCTGCTCCTATTACTCCCCCACTGTACAGGTTTGATGCCATGAGCGAAAATCCACACTGTGGCACTATACCCAGCACTCCGCCAAGCAAAGGTCCAAGTTTTTCTGCCTTCTTCAACACATTTGCCTGTCTGCCCGCAGTCTTTCTCTCAAGCCATTCCATGATCACGTAGGTGATGAACAGAAACGGGATGAGTTTGACCGTATCAAACAATGCATCCTTAAATGAATCTATTAACAATCCAAACATATCCCTAACACTCCTTGCCATCAGAACTCATATACATTGTATCCGCAATTGTCCTGACTAAATTCAAAATACTCCTCGTTGGTCATATCCCTAAAATAACTGCATATCACGCGGCATATTCCATTGTGGCATACAAACAGCACCGACGAATCCGGATCTCGCTTCTTCGTCTCTATGATGAGATCGTACGTCCTCCTGGCTATATCCATCATGGATTCTCCACCTGGGTATCTATAGGCAAACATCCTCTTATTATTGAGGAAATCCTCATCATCTCTAGGAACCCCCTCATACACACCGTAATCCTGCTCTATGAGCCTGTCGTCCGTAACGACCTGCAAATGTTTTCTCTGAGCAACCGCCTGGGCCGTCTTCTGCGCTCTCGAAAGCGGAGATGCTATTATCACATCAATAGGGCAGTCATCCAACTTGTCTGCAAGGAGCTGTGCCTGTCTGAGTCCTGTATCTGTAAGAGGGGAGTCCGTCCTGCCACAGACCTTGTTCAGTCTATTCCATTCTGTCTCTCCATGTCTCGCAACATATAACCTCATCTGTACACTCCTTCCGACTTTATCAGATGTCACATCTTTATAATATTAAGCATTTTTGCAAATAAATCAACTGTTTTGGATAATAAAGTGTCTGGAATTTTATTCTAGAATTTTATTTTATATGCTTATACTTTCTGTATTTTTAAGCGTTTCTGTGGACTGAGTGCTGTTATCTTGCCCACCGTTCTGTCTCTTATCTGAGTTCTGTGAATTTCCAGCGCCTGAACCGTCGCCTGTGCTGTCTGGTCTCTGCATGCCGCCGTTGCCTGTGCTGTCTGGTCTCTGCATGCCACCGTTGTCTGTGCTGTCTGGTCTCTGCATGCCGCCGTTGTCTGGGTCTCCACCTGGTCCCTGCATGCTGCTAGGACCTTCGCTGTATGTCACATCCTCCATTGCAAATGTGCTCGTCTGATCTCCCGCAGTCAAAGTGTATGTCTCACCCTGTTTCATATCTGAAGTACTTATCAAAACTGAGTCAAACTTCTTGTCAGCCTTGTAAGTTAGGAGCTTATTACCATTGGAATCAGTTAGGGTGATCGTCTCTCCGACATCTATCCACTCATCAAAATTGACAAGTGCAGAACATTGTGTGGACTCATCTCCAAATCCCTGTTCCATGCCTGAACCACCCACAGCCACCATCTCACCGCCGGTGATAGTCGCATAGATTCCGTAATCCAGCGCACCATTTCCATTGTTTGAAGGACCGAGTACATACACGCTGCCACCCGCGATGCCAAGATAACCATTTGAATCTATTCCATCGCCGTCTGCATTGATATTGATGATTCCGCCAGTTATTAGAATATATGCGTCATAATCAGCATCCATGCCTGCGCCCATGCCAGATCCGCCAGGTGTGCCTGAGTCTCCCGGCCGGTCTCCTTTTTCCGGAAGCTCTGGTCTGTTCGTTTCTGTGTCTTTTGTCCTTCTCTGGAACGAATCCGTCTGCCTCTGATCATCCTCGGTTGATTGTGTGCCATCGCTCTGTCCGTTGCTGTCAGGTCTTGCCGCATTGAAACCGTCATCGTTGGCTACCACGTCTATATCGCCGCCAGTCACCAGTATCTTATAACCCTCGATACCCTCATAGCTCTTGGAAATGTCTATATCTCCACCGGTTATGATCAAAAGGCCTTCCGCGTGCATCGCATCGTCTCCAACCGATATATCAATGTCTCCACCTTCTATATATATGTAGCCATCCTGCTGATCGTCGTTTCCGGCATGTATTCCATCTTCATCACAGGTGAGGGTAAATGTTCCATCCGCAATTCTTACGCTATCTTTGCCGTTCAGGCAGTGATCCTGACTATCTATCGTATAGGTTCCACTCGTTACCACCAGATCATCCTTGGACACGATTCCATGTCCGGTGGTATCCTTGACCGTAAGACTTCCACTGCCGCCCAGCGTGAGATCACATTTGGCAAATATGACAGCGTCCACATTGTTGTCATCAGTCTGTACATAGTCGCCTGACACTGTAAGGGTGTTCTCAGTCCCCTCTGTCAATGTCACAAATACCTTGTCTGCGTTCTTTGCATATATCGCCGCATAGTCTGCAGCCGTGATCGACACGCCATCAAATACAAGCTGCACCTTGTCATCATCACCGGCATCCACTACGACGGTTCCGTCTGTGAGTGTCCCTGACAGAACGTATACACCTGCCGCCTTGATCGTCACCACACCATCTTCTATATGTACATTTGAGCTGTCACATGTGGCTGTCTTTCCCGATAATGTTATCTTTACAGCCTCGCTCTCATCATAGGTTCCCGCCAGATCCCGCTTCGTGAACATATCTGTTATATCTATAGCCGCATTGCTCATGGCTTCATCTATAGCCGCCTGCATTTCCTCCACAGTCATCTCTGTCTTTGTACTTGTGTTCTGTGCATCCGCTGCATCTGTGTCAGCATCTGTGGCTGTGCTCACTTCACTTGCCAACTCAGTATCTGAAGTCGAACCTGTGCTCTGGCCGGTCGAACATCCGGCAAGCATTGCCATGCACATGGCCGCTGTCAGCTCCACCGCCAAACACGTGCGTATTCCCGCTCTATGTCTCATATATTTATTCTTCCTCATGCGATCATCTCCTTACTAAGCATTTGCCAACCGATCTAAATTTCTGCTCTGCTTTATATCATCAACATCATCTCATACATTTGTCATCATTTATAATGTTATATCCCCCGAATCCACCTGTGTCAGCATGATCTCTAAGTTGCCATTTCTCACCCTGAGTCTGTCTATCATATCCTTCTGATTTGTATCTTTCTTAAGTTTTACCACATATGTAAGCTTGAACAGACTTCCCATGCTGGTCGTTTTCACATTTGTCAGTCTGTAACTGTCTGTACAGTCGGCAAGTACCTCATCAAATGCCTCTGTATAGTCGAGATTTTCAGGCACAGTGATCTTCAGGGCTCTCTCTTCATCCCTTCCGCCGCCAAATCCCGTAAGACTGCAAGCGAACATTGCTCCGCCAAGTATTATCGCAAGTAATACCGCGTATCCGATAAATCCCATTCCGGTCACAAGACCTGCTCCCATCGCAAGAAATATTGCGCATATCTCCTTTGCCGAGCCGGGCACTGATCTGAATCTCACCAGACTAAAAGCTCCTGCCACCGCAACGCCAGCGCCAACATTACCATTTACCATCATTATCACCACGCACACGACTGCTGGTATGAGTGCCAGTGTCACCAAAAAGCTCTGTGTATATTTACTCCTAAACGCGTACACCCCTGCAAGGAATACGCCTATCGCAAGAGATACCGCTATGCAGATTAGAAACTCCTGCACCGTTATCGTTGTCGCTGTACCAAATACACTGTTAAATAATCCTGTCATCTTCTATATCCTCCTGCTTATGTTTGCCCTTGACTTATGTCAACCAACCATCTGTTTATATGCCTCTCCATACTTCGAAAATGATGTTCTGTATACATTGTATTTTGTGAGCAGATGTGACAGCCACAATGGAAATCCGCCCGCCATCTTAATCTCCATCAACATATTATATTCAGGTATGACCTTGTGCCCATACGGCTCTTTCTGCAGTGTAAGATCATCGTTCTGCCAGAGTATATCGTAGTCAAATGTAATCCTTAGTTCCGGATCGTCTATGCCTTTGTAAGAATCACGCTCATATGAGAGAACCACCGCAGGCTCCAGATCCTTGTACACCTGCATGAAGTAATCTATCTCCCTTCCTATCTGACAATCCTCGTGCAGTGGCTGACCGCCCACCAGATAATCCATGGCCTCCTGTTCAGGCACCTCCAGCCTCCTTTTGTACACAACAGATTTGTATTTCTTCTTGAGCTCAATAAAAACCTCTGAATCGTCATCCGGGACTCCATAGCTTCTGAGCCTGAGCTTTTCTTTGTAAACCGGCTTTTCTATGGAGTCCCTGATGAGTCTGTGGGAAGGAGTGTCGAAATATATGTTAATGATCTGGCTATGTGCGAACCGGTCCGGCTGCATATACCTTATCATTTCGCTCATTACCTGCTCATACCGCTCTCTGTCAAGCATGTACTTAAGTTCGTATCTTTTAAATGTATTATCTGCCATAAGCATCATCCTTTCTTATCTTATCTCCTCTTGATGATGTTATAATAGCCTACCAAGCTTAAACGAACTTTAAATATAAAAAAATGTCTTCGGTGACTCCTGTTGGTGTGTATTCTCTATGTTGTATATCCAATCGGTAGTGCCGGCGACCGAACTTTGACGCTTCTGTGTCGCCGCGGAGAGCTAGGCGCCCTTATCGTGCTTGGCGCGGCGTACACGATGGAAGCAAAGGCAAAGTGAGGGTAGACAAACGTGATTGGATATACAACATAGAGATTACACCAACAGAAGTCACTGAAGACAACCGCAACGCAAAAACGCCCATCTGCGGATCACTCCACAGATGGACGTCTATAGTCTTATATTATAATCTTATGTCTAGTTGATTTGAAGATGTGGCTCTCGTCAAATGCTTATGATTAGCAAACACCCTGAGCAAGCATAGCGTCAACAACCTTCTCGAAGCCAGCAATGTTAGCACCTGCAACATAGTCTGCGTTTCCGCCAACTGTCATGTTGTATCTCTTTGCTGCATCTGAGATATTAGCGTAGATTGTCTCCATGATTCCCTTGAGCTTGCCATCAACTTCCTCGAATGTCCATGAAAGTCTCTCGCTGTTCTGGCTCATCTCAAGAGCTGATGTAGCAACACCACCTGCATTTGCAGCCTTACCACCAACGAAGAGAACACCATTCTCCTGAAGGTACTTAGTAGCCTCAAGAGTTGTAGGCATGTTAGCGCCCTCTGTTACTGAGATAACGCCGTTTGCAACAAGCATCTTAGCATCGTCAAGGTTAAGCTCGTTCTGTGTAGCACATGGAAGAGCAAGGTCACACTTGATTGACCATACGCCGTGATCATTTGCATCCTTCTTTACATGGTACTCAGCTGATGGTCTAGCAGCAGCATAAGCATCAAGACGTGCTCTCTTAACTTCCTTAACTTCCTTAAGAAGTGCAACATCGATTCCCTCTGGATCGTAGATCCAACCTGTAGAATCTGAACATGTAACACACTTAGCACCTAACTGATGTGCCTTCTGGATTGCGTAGATTGCAACATTACCAGCACCTGATACTGCACAAGTCTTGCCTGCGATATCAATGTCATGATCCTTTAACAGTGCGTTTGTAAGGTAAAGCAGTCCGTAACCAGTAGCCTCTGTACGAGCAAGTGATCCACCATATGTAAGTCCCTTACCTGTGAGAACTCCCTCGTATGATCCACGGATTCTCTTGAACTGACCGAACATGAAACCGATCTCTCTAGCGCCTGTTCCGATATCTCCAGCTGGAACATCGACATCAGCACCGATATACTTGCAAAGCTCTGTCATGAAGCTCTGGCAGAATGCCATGATCTCTCTGTCTGACTTACCCTTAGGGTCGAAGTCTGAACCACCCTTACCACCACCGATTGGAAGTGTTGTAAGTGAGTTCTTGAAAACCTGCTCGAAACCAAGGAACTTGATGATACCAAGGTTTACTGATGGGTGAAGTCTGAGACCTCCCTTGTATGGTCCAATGGCATTGTTGAACTGTACACGGAAACCTCTGTTGACCTGTACCTGTCCGTTGTCATCTACCCATGGTACTCTGAACATGAGCTGTCTATCTGGCTCTGTGATTCTCTCGAGGATAGCATTCTTTCTGTAAAGCTCCTCATTTGCCTCGATGCAAGGTCTGAGTGAATCAAGAACCTCTGTTACTGCCTGTAAGAACTCAGGCTGATCTGCATTCTTCTTCTGTACTATCTCGAGTACTTCATCAACATATGACATAGTAAAAATCCTCCTAAACTGATTATATATCGTGACCTGTTAATTATTTCCTGACCACGTTCCCTATTATAGTATAGGAAATTAAGATTGTAAAGAAAAAACTTGTGAAATCTAAGTATTTTTTTGTTTTTGCTTAATTTTCCCCTGTTTTTATCAATTAAGCTTATTATTTACAAACATTCTTCTTGTTTTGGGGTATTTCCCGCTGAGTTAAACGTCTAAAGTCTTTTCGACACAGTTTTCAATTTTTACTTCTTCTCCTCATCGTGGTGAAGATCATTCTTCCAGTATCTGCATCTGTGCTTTACATTTGTGGAAAATACGATCTGAGTCTTGGTCTTGCCAAATCTCTGAAGCTCTCCGACAAAATGATCAAGATCTGCCGTTGTCTTGAAACGTACCTCAATGAGCATTGAGTAATCTCCTGTCACGCAGTTGCACTCCACAACATTTAACACGCTGTCTATATATGGATAGAACTCAGCCTTCTGCTCCGGTGAAACCTCCAAATTGATAAATGCCTTGATATAATGACCCATAGCCTCAGGATTCAGCTTGGTCGTAAATCCCTCAAGCACGCCCTCGGCAAGCATCCTGTCTATTCTTGTTCCAACCGCTGTAGGTGACATGGACACCTCAGCGCCTATATCTTTGAGTGATACACGTGCATTGTCCTGAAGCATGGCAAGTATCTTCTCATCCACCTCATCCAGTCTGTAGTATATCATTTCTTTCTTTTCCATAAGATATGTTCTCCTTCTCACTTTCTAAGGCAATTACAATATTATCCTACATAACCGCAATTGTCCTTTTCCCTATTCAAGCACCTTATCTCGTGGTGCAACTTGTGTTTCACAATCATATTAGCATATTTACTTAAGATTATAAATGTGTAGTGTCATTATATACCCTGCTCTGCGCAAATTACAACCTGATTTTTATGTATATTTACCGTTATACTCAACCTGGATTTTTACCCATAAGTTTTCGTCATTTTACGATATAATTATCCTCAAGCCAGTGCGCCACCCCATCCTCATCATTTGATGATATAACCGCCGTAGCATAAGAAAATATCATCCCTCTATCTGTCAAGTTGTTGATCACACTGTTTGTATACTCGGATGTGGTCTCATCGCTGCGAAGAAGCGTACCGTCCAGATCTGATACATATAAAGTTTTCATGTTGTCACCCACCTATCACAATTTTTCTGCAATACATACTATATTTCTACAACTCACACATTTTCATACAACGTGCATTATTTCTTATAATGCTTTCGTTTTCCCACAATTCACTCGATTTCCTACTCCCCACTAGATTTTCAATTTTCTGCTACATACTAGTTTCCATAACACTCTATCTTCTGTACAGGATTTCCACATCGCCGTCCACGAATCCAGCGGCAACAGCCTCGTACTTCTTAAGTTTCTCAGCATATTTTCCTTCTGTGAGATACTTTCTGATCATCTCACAGGAAATATCAAGTATCTTCTCCCAGCCTACACCCTGCTGCCATTCGTACAGATCTTCCCCTGTCGTGAACTCCTCGTAACAATTCCAGTCCTCGTCCTCCTCGTCAAAATAAGTTGAACTTATCAACTGGATCGACCAATGCAAGTCCACCTCTTCATATATATTGAAGTTGATCGCCACCCCCGGCAGCGGCATATTCTCATCTAAAATTCTGTCTAACCATTTTGCAAATTCATCATACATAACTAATCCCCCGTATATAAAACAAAGCTGATGTGAAGTATTCCCTATACACATCAGCCCTGTTTTTATGACTCTATATAATTATTACTTGTTGTTCTTGATGTACTCATCAATTCCCTTTGCAGCAGCTCTACCAGCTTCCATTGCAAGGATAACTGTTGCAGCACCTGTTACGGCATCGCCACCGGCATATACGCCTTCCTTGGTTGTCTGTCCGTTTGCCTCTTCTGCAACGATACACTTCCACTTGTTTGTCTCAAGTCCCTCTGTTGTAGATGAGATAAGTGGGTTTGGTGAAGTTCCAAGTGACATGATTACTGTGTCAACGTCCATTGTGAACTCTGAATCTGGAATCACAACAGGTCTTCTTCTGCCTGATGCGTCTGGCTCACCGAGCTCCATCTTCACACACTTCATACCGCATACCCAGCCGTTCTCATCCTCAAGGATCTCTGTTGGGTTTGTGAGGAGATCAAATATGATTCCCTCTTCCTTAGCGTGATGAACCTCCTCTACTCTAGCTGGAAGCTCCTCCTCTGAACGTCTGTATACGATATGTGTCTCAGCGCCAAGTCTGAGTGCTGTTCTCGCTGCATCCATAGCAACATTTCCACCGCCGACTACGGCAACCTTCTTGCCTCTCATGATAGGTGTATTTGAATTCTCGTCAAATGCCTTCATGAGATTGCTTCTTGTGAGGTACTCATTTGCTGAGAATACGCCGTTGGCATTCTCACCTGGGATACCCATGAACTTAGGAAGTCCTGCACCTGATCCGATGAAAACTGCGTCAAATCCCTCATCCTCAAGGAGTGAGTCGATCGTAACTGACTTTCCTACTACTACATTTGTCTCTATCTTGACACCAAGTGACTTGATGTTCTCGATCTCCTTGGCAACTACCTTCTCCTTTGGAAGACGGAACTCTGGGATTCCGTATACGAGAACTCCGCCTGGCTGGTGAAGTGCCTCGAATATAGTTACGTCGTAACCCATCTTTGCAAGATCTCCGGCTGCTGTCACACCTGAAGGACCTGATCCGATGACTGCCACCTTATGACCATTCATCTCCTTTGCAGGCTCTGGCTTGATTCCGTTCTCACGGGCCCAGTCAGCAACAAATCTCTCAAGCTTACCGATGGATATCGCCTCGCCCTTGATTCCTCTGATACACTTCTGCTCACACTGTGTCTCCTGTGGACATACACGGCCACATACAGCAGGAAGTGCTGATGACTCGCTGATGATCTTGAATGCCTCAGCGAAGTTGCCCTCCTTGACCTGAGCTATAAATCCAGGGATATTGATAGATACAGGACAGCCATTCATACATGGGGCGTTCTTACATCCTATACATCTTGAAGCCTCAGCCATAGCCTCCTCTTCATTATATCCATAACAAACCTCTTCAAAATTCTTTGCACGTACCTGTGGCTCCTGCTCGCGAACCGGCACTCTCTTCCAAACATCTACTTCTATAGCCATTACTTGTCACCTCCACAGTTTCCACATCCGCCATGATGTGTATCGCCCTCTTTTGCTGCAAGGAATGCTCTGCCCTCTGCAGTCTTGTAGAGCTGCTGACGCTGCATAGCCTCCTCAAAGTTCACCTTGTGACCATCGAACTCTGGTCCATCTACACACGCGAACTTAACCTCTCCGCCTACTGTCACACGGCAGGCACCACACATACCTGTTCCGTCTACCATGATAGGGTTAAGGCTGACAACTGTAGGAATCTCAAGCTCCTTTGTGAGCTTACATACAAACTTCATCATGATCATAGGTCCGATGGCAACACACACATCATACTTGTTGCCAGCGTCTACAAGCTTCTGGATCTCATTTGTAACGACACCCTTGCTTCCATATGAACCGTCATCTGTTGTGATATACAGGTTGCCGGCTACCTTCTTCATCTTGTCCTCAAGAATGATGAGTGACTTGTTTCTTCCTCCGACGATGACATCAGCTTCGATGCCCTGCTCGTGGAGCCACTTTACCTGTGGGTATACAGGCGCTGTTCCAACACCACCTGCAACGAAGAGGATCTTCTTTTTCTTGAGCTCTTCTATATCTTCTTTGCAGAACTCTGATGGACATCCAAGTGGTCCAACGAAATCCGCAAATGAATCTCCAGCCTTCTTATTCTTCATCATCTCTGTAGCAGCTCCAACTACCTGGAATACTATAGTGATGGTTCCGTCCTCTCTTGAGTAATCGCAGATAGTGAGAGGAATTCTCTCTCCATCCTCTGAACCTCTGACAATTACAAACTGTCCTGGAAGACATTTATTTGCAACTCGTGGTGCAACCACGTCCATGAGGTATATGGTCTCTGTCAACTGTTCAACCTTAGTAATCTTATACACTCTGTGCTCCGTCCTTTCCGACAGCCAAATTCTGACTGTTATGATCATTTTATTCTGTAAATGGGTGCATTTGCCCCTATTTATACACGTACGTACTTAATTTAGCAAAAAATATCAACAAAATCAAGGTATATGTAAAAATAGCACTGCATTACTGCAACACTGTGTTTTTCACATTTCCCTTATTCTTCTCAGATTTGGTCCAAATTTATCCTTACAAGTACCTTATTTGTCTCTTCAGACACAAAACTCCCACTAATTATCCTCAAGCACAAAAAATCCCGCCAAAAGAGAAAATTTTCTCTCTGGCAGGGACTATTATGTCTCTAGTGATACAAAACTGCATACACTATTATTCTTTTGTCTCATTACACAATCTTACTGACACATTTAAGCGTCAATGTATATTACTAGCTTTTTCTATATCTTACTTTATATTAGGCTTACCTTATATTACTATCTCTTCCTCTTCGCCTTGGCCTTAAGAGCTTCCTCTTTTCTGCGCTCATTCTCCATCTGAAGAAGCTTCTTCATGCCGTCAAGTTTTTTCTGGTTCAGCTTTATCTGCTCAAGCTCACTCTCAGCCATCTGCTGTGCCTCTTCACTCTGGAAGCTGACAAACTTGTCAAATGCTCCCGGATAGGCAAATGTCTTTTCTACATTATTATAAGAAAATACAATTCTTATATGGCTTCCATCACATTCCATCACACTGCCTTCACCAAACTTCACATGGTTTACTTTTTCATTCTCAAACATCTTTACATCCTCCTATCCATATTATTTCCATCTACAATGCTATTGAAACAAACGCTCTAAAATTGCTATATGATACGCTTGTCTGTTTCGATTCGCAAGGCTGCCTTCTGTTCACTAAAGCTTCTTCTTGCTACTAAATATACTGTAACAAAAAAATCGGCACTTTTTCCAGTTAAAAATGCCGACTTTTTTATTTTCGTGAAAATAGTCACTGTGGGTCATTGTTTTTGTTCATTATTGTTTTCTCAAACACATGAAACATACAAAAATGTGCTCATATTTTTACCAAGCCATATTGTGCACTTTTAATCTATCTTGCATTTGCTTTGAGAAGTTCCGCAACCTCCGTCTCTGTTGCAAGTGAGAGTGCCTTTGCTGCCAGCTCATCTGCTTCAGCCTTCGACCACTTTGCTATGGTTCCTCTTGTCGCAAGGACTGAAGTGGCACTAACTGAAAACTCTCCCAGTCCAAATGATATAAGGAGAGGTATGAGCAACGGATCTGCTGCCGCCTCACCGCACATGCCTACCATGATGCCCGCTGCATTTGCCGCCTCGATGATATTCTTCATGGAGCGGAGAACTGCAGGATTGTAGGATGAGTACAGATAAGCAACCTTCGCATTACCTCTGTCGACCGCCATGGTGTACTGCGTCAGGTCATTTGTGCCTATGCTGAAGAAGTCTGCCTCCTTTGCAAGCAGGTCTGCTATGATACTTGCCGCAGGAGTCTCTATCATTGCACCGACCTGGATATCCTTGTTGTATGCTATATTCTCAGCGTCAAGCTCAACCATAAGCTCCTTAACAAGAGCCTTCACACTTCTGATCTCATCAACACATGTGACAAGCGGTACCATAATCTTGATATCGCCAAATGCACTCGCACGGAGAAGTGCCCTCAGCTGTACTCTGTATGAATCTTTATTCTGCAGACAATATCTCACTGCTCTGAAACCTAAGAACGGATTGTCCTCTTTCTCAAGTCCAAGGTATGGGATATCCTTGTCACCGCCCACATCAAGGGTTCTGATGATAACCTCTCTGCCCTCCATGGTCTCAGCAGCCGCCTTGTATGCCTGAAACTGTTCTTCCTCAGATGGGAGCTCCGATGCACCCATGAAAAGGAACTCTGTTCTGAAAAGGCCAACACCCTCTCCATCGCATGCAGCAACCTGCTTTGCATCCTCCGGATTACCAATATTGCCATACAAATGTACCTTTACACCGTCAGCTGTGACTGTGTCTTTGCCTCTATATACCTCAAGAAGAGCCTTGTCGTTAAGATACTTCTCTCTCTTTGCCTGATATTCATCTACCTCTTCCTGGGACGGATCAAGTATGCAGATTCCATCGCATCCGTCAACTACTGCTGTCATTCCATCTGAAACCATGTCAACTATTCCATCCACGCTGAGTACCGCCGGTATCTCCAGCGCCCTCGCAAGAATAGCAGAGTGGGATGTCTTGCCGCCAACCGCGGTGATGATTCCTGCCACATTCTCCTTGACGATTCCCGCTGTCATGGAAGGGGTAAGATCCTCAGCCACAAGGATAGTTCCGGCTGGAACCTCTGATATGTTCATGTCCGGCGTGCCAGTAAGTATCTTGAGCATTCTCACCTTGATGTCGCCGATATCCGTTGCTCTCTGTCTTGTGAGCTCATCATCTGCCATCTGGAACATTCCGGCAAACATATCGCATGTACTCTCAAATGCAGCCTCTGCACAGGTTCCGCTCATAATCGCGCCCTTTGTGATCTCATCCATCCCCGGATCTGTGAGGAGCAGTATGTGTCCCTCAAGTATCTCCGCATTGTGCTCTCCGACACTCTCCTTCATAGCCTCCGCCATGGCATGAGTCTTTTCTGTAAATGCTGCAACTGCATCGTCATATCTCTTGATCTCTGCATCTGTATCTGTGATCGTTCTGTTCTCATATTCCGGCTTTGCGTCAGATATGATCACAACCTTTCCAACGCCGTAGCCGGCTGAACCCGCGATTCCTTTATTCATAAGAAAACCTCCAATTATTCTCTATACAACAAATGGTACTCCAGCCGAGTACCATTTGCCTGTAACCTGTACTGAAGTCTGATTTCAGATTTCATATATAAATAGTCCGCTTCGACGTCAGGGCAATGTACATATATTACTCGCCGAATCCTGACTCGATGAGCTCAACTGCCTTTGCAAGAGCCTCCTTCTCATCCGCACCGTCACACTCTATTGTAACCTCTGCACCACACTTGATGCATGCTGCAATGATGAGCATTACGCTCTTGGCATTGATCTTCTTGCCTGCTACATCAAGAGTTACTGCACTTGAGAACTTTGTCATCTCCTTTGCAAATACTCCTGCTGGTCTCATATGAAGTCCCTGTTCATTTACTACTTTTACTGTCTGTGCTACCATAATAATCTTCTCCTTTTCTAATACGGGCCGCAATGATCATTATACGACTGCAAGTGGTTGTATATATCACTTGCAGAATTTGTGTTACATAAGCGGCCCTTGTTTTGTTTAATAATATATTGTGACTTGTAATTATCTGCTTTATGGTGCTGTTTCTTATCAACCCTCGGATTTAGCAGAATTTTGTAAAACATTTGATCTGCATTTTCTGTTATATGGTATCACAGCCAGATGTTCCCCACACCTTTTTCGTTATTCCATATATCCGACAGATTTTCACAAACCCCAATTGTATAAATTATAACATTCTGTCGTTTTTTGTGCATTACTTTTGTGCATTTTTTTACTCCTGCACGTTTCTCTTGATAAGACCGAGCATGATACATGTGATCACTGATCCTACAAGCCATGAAATGATGTATGGTAACCAGTTGCCTACTGTTGCGAATACGAATATTCCACCGTGAGGTGCCATCAGTGTACATTTGAATGCTGCTGACATTCCACCTGCAACTGCTGCGCCTACGAGTGTACATGGTATTACGTGGAGTGGATCTGCTGCTGCAAATGGTATTGCACCCTCTGTGATGAATCCACAAGCCATTACGATGTTTGATACTGTTGAGTTTCTCTCTGCCTTTGTGAACTTCTTAGGGAAGAAGATACATGCAAGGGCAATTCCAAGTGGAGGTACCATACCACCTACCATAACTGATGCCATTGAGATATAGCACGCCTGAACTGCTGGATCTGAAAGCTGTGCGCCGCCTGCGACAAGCTCTGACGCTGTTGCAAGAACCATTGTTCCGTATACATAAGCCGCCTTGTTGATAGGACCGCCCATGTCTATCGCCATCATACCGCCGAGGATGATTCCAAGTGGGATGAGAAGATTTTTATTTGCAAGGGCTGTCAGCATATCTGAAAGTCCTGTATTGATCAATCCAATAATCGGATTGAGTATAAATATCATAAGTACTGCAACTATAAACATACCAACAAGTGGGTATATAAGTGTTGGCTTGATTCCCTCCAGTGACTTAGGGAATTTGGAGCAGATCTTTCTAAGAAGAAGAACTACATATCCTGCAAGGAAACCTGCTGCGATACCGCCGAGGAAACCTGATACTGTATTTCCGCCGCCTTCTGCGACGAATCCAAACTTTGATATAAATGACTGGAAGCCGCCAAGGTTATCTCCTGCCCATACATAACCGGACAAGGCTGCATTTCCGGAAGATGCCAGGATACCGCCGAGGAAACCAACCGCAAGTCCAGGTCTGTCTGCTATAGACTCTGCTATAAATCCTGCAAGCACCGGAACCATCACGCCCATCGCCAGGCCACCGGCATACTTGAAGAATGCTGAGAGCGGGGTCATGGAACCGAAGTTGGATCCACCTGTTGCACCAAATCCGCAAAGTGTATCTATAAGGAATGCAAGAGCTGTGAGGATACCACCGCCGATTACGAATGGGAGCATGTGTGATACTCCGTTCATAAGATGCTTATATATTCTGCTTCCCACACTGCCATTTGCACTGCTTGACTCTTTTCTGCCGCCCTCCTCGTGGTGAACAGGAACCTGACCATCCACGATCTTCTGTATGAGCTCCTCAGGCTTGTGTATTCCGTCTGCCACTCTTGTGAAAAGAACCGGCTTTCCATCAAATCTTGCTGTTTCAACACTCTTGTCAGCTGCAACTATGATACCATCACAGTTTGCGATCTCTTCATCAGTAAGTATATTTTTTGCTCCGCCTGAGCCATTTGTCTCAGCCTTTAAGGCATATCCCATCTTGGCGCCGGCCTTCTCAAGTGCCTCGGCTGCCATATATGTGTGAGCTATTCCTGTAGGACACGCTGTAACGGCAAGCACTCTAAAGCCTTTCTTCTCAGGAGCCTTCTCAACTGCCTTTTCCTCAGGCTTCTCTGCTGTCTCCTCTGGGAACTTTGCGTTCTCATATTTGTCAACGACTGCAAGGAATGCATCCTTGTCTGCTGCCTTCAGAAGCTCTGCTCTGAAGTCCTCATCCATGAGGAGCATAGACAGTCTTGAAAGTACCTCAAGATGTACATCTGATCCGCTCTCTGGTGCTGCGATCATGAAGAACAGGTTTGATGGCTGTCCATCCAGTGAATCGTAATCAACTCCGTCAGGGACTGTCATAGCTGCAAGTCCAGGTCTCTTGACCGCCTTGTTCTTGGAGTGAGGGATTGCTATTCCTTCTCCTATAGCTGTTGAGCCCTCTTCCTCTCTCTTAAGTATTCCTTCTTTGTATGTTTTCTTGTCTGAGATGTTGCCTGCTGCATCGTGCAGGTTTACAAGGTAGTCGATCGCTGCATCCTTTGAATCTACCTTTACACCCAGAGCAATGCTTTCCTTTGATAAAAGCTCTGTGATTCTCATAAGCGTAACCTCCTCTTAAATAATCAGCCGCATCCACATATGCTGCTGTGCGATATCTGAATCTCCTAAGTATTCCCTCTCACGACGGAACACGTACGTTTTACTATAACTGCTTGTAGAGTTCTTCTACTTTGTCCGCTGTGGCAAGGCCTTCTGAAAATGCTGTGGCACTTCCGGTTGCTGTTCCTCTCTTCAGCGCTTCCATGTAATCGTGATCCTTCAGGTAGCTTGCTGTAAAACCTGCCACCATAGAATCACCTGCCCCTACTGAGTTCACAACTGTTCCCTTTGGAACTCCGATCTTGTGAACCTCTCCTGTCTCTGTGATAAGTATTGCTCCATCCCCTGCCATGGATATGAGTACATTTCGTGCACCCATGACCTGAAGCTTCTTCGCATACTCAACGATCTCGTCGTCTGTCTTTAAGACAACTCCGAACATCTCGCCAAGCTCATGGTTATTCGGCTTGATGAGGAATGGATGGAACTTCAATACATTGAGCAGAAGATCCTTTGTCGCATCCACCACGATGTCGATGTTCCTGTTCATAAGCTTCTCCATGATCTGCTCGTATATGTCAGATGGAAGTGAAGCAGGGATGGTTCCCGCAAGTATCAGGCAATCTCCCGACTGGAGCTTGTCCAGCTTGTCAAACATCTGCTGAAGCTCATCTTTCTTAATGTCGGGTCCCTGTCCGTTGATCTCCGTCTCCTGTTCTGCCTTGATCTTGACATTTATCCTGCTGAGACCATTCTTCAGCTGGATAAAATCTGTCTTAACTCCCATGGCCTTGACTCCGTCCTCAATCTCCTTACCGGTAAATCCGGCAACAAAACCGAGAGCTACGGAATCAACTCCTATGTTCTTAAGTACGGTTGAGACATTGATACCTTTGCCGCCATAGAATATGGCTTCTGACTTACTTCTGTTCACCATTCCAAGCTCAAGGCTGTCCATCTTGACAACATAATCGAGCGCCGGATTAAATGTCACCGTATAAATCATTATCTGAGTACCTCCTTTACAACTGTGGCGTCTATGTACTTATCATTTACAAGTCTGTCCGTGATAATACAGGCTTTTTCGATTGCCGCAAATGTCACCGCTGTCACCTTGTCAAACTTGCTGCTGTCAGCAAGGACTATGCTGGCATAAGATCTGTTCACCGCTTCCATCTTCACCATAGCCTCTTCCACATCGACCGTTGTGAATCCATAATCCATATGGATTCCATTTGTTCCAAGAAAGCACTTTGTGAAATTGAACTTTTTCATGGAATTGACCGCCTCGGCTCCGATGATCGCCTCTGTGATCGGCTTTACAAGTCCGCCTATCATATACGTTCTAAGGTTCTTCTTGAGAAGCCGCTTGGCATGTGCTATTCCATTGGTGACAAATGTAGCATTTGTTTCGCCGATATAGTCGATCATGAGCGCCGTGCTGGTTCCTGCATCTATAAATATGAAATCTTCATCATTGATCATCGTTGCCGCGTATTTTGCAATGGCACTTTTCTCTTCGACATTGAGCTGTGCCTTGGCTGAAACCGGTGCCTCATTGGTGATGTATTCATGCTCGATCGCCTTGGCACCACCATGGAATCTCTTGATCTTACCCATATCGTCCAGAGCTATCAAATCTCTTCTTATAGTAGATTCTGACGCTCCCGTGATCTCCGTGAACTCTGCAACTGTCATAGACTTTTTCTCTTTCAGTGCTTCTAAAATCGCTGTGTATCTGTCCTCTGTCATCATAATAATTGCCTCCTGTACAACAAGTACGTCTCCTGTATGTGTTAGTCTGTGTGTTTTCGTAGTAATTTCACTGAAATATATTTATATCCGTGATCTATAACTTCGTTTTCTTTAGGATATCATACTTTTTGACTGTTTTCAATTGTTTGTGATTGTTTCAGGGTGATTTTCACTTGATTTCAGTCACTTTCAATCATTCTACATGCATAATATCACCGTAAATGAAGACTGTCAATCATATTTTTGAGGTTTTTTGAACATTTCTGATTGTTTTTGACTGTTTGTTATTTTCTACTCAAAGTGGGGACGGAGGGGACAGGCACCTTCATCCCCATCAGCTCCCGGTATTAATAAAACAAAAGACGTTGCCCCCACCGGTCAACGCCCTATACTTTTGAATTATTATTTTATTTATATTACTATGAAGCATCCGCAGGATTTACATGCACCATCACATGCTTTACCTTTGGAAAATTCTTCTCTATGCCCTCATGGACCTCTTCCGCTATCTCATGCGCATGTCTTAATGTATATGAACCGTTTACTCCTATCTCCACATCTACGTATATCTTGTTGCCAAATATCCTTGTGTGGAGAAGATCAACACTGAGAACCTCTTTCTGGGCGAGCACAAAATCCCTCATCTCTTTCTCTGTTTCATCATCGCAGGAATGGTCCACCATCTTATCCATGGCATCCTTGAAGATATCATATGCCGCCTTAGCTATGAATACAAAGATAACAATACTTGCAATGGAATCCATAACTGGGAATCCCATCATCGCACCACCGATACCGACAAGCGCGCCGACTGATGACAACGCATCTGAGCGGTGATGCCATGCATCTGCCATAAGTGCGCTTGAATCTATCTTCTTCGCATAGTGTCTTGTGTACCAGTACATTATCTCCTTTGTGACAATGGATACAACAGCCGCAACCAGTGCCAGCATCCCCGGTTTCTGCAGGTTCTGGTAATTGCCACCGATTATGTCCTTAACCGCCTGCGAGCCGATCTTGATACCGGTATACAGCAGCACTATAGACAGCACGATCGCCGCCACACACTCAAGCCTCTCATGACCGTATGGATGTTCCTTGTCGGATTTCTTCGACGCCAGCTTCACCCCGATTATGACTATTATGGTGCTGAACACGTCTGATGCAGAATGTATCGCATCACTTATCATTGCATTTGAATGTGCAAATATTCCCGCAAATAATTTGAATACTGAAAGCAGTACGTTCTGTACTATCGTTATAAACGATACTTTATTTGCAACCTTTTTAAACTCATCCTCTGATACGGCAGATGCCGCCATCGTGTTTATTTTGTTTGCGCTTTCCATATAATCAGCCATCCTTTCCTAATGAACACCAGTCTATTGATAATCACCTTAATCAAAAGACCTATGCTGTGCGATCAATAAATTTCAGAAAGCTCTTATCACTAAATATATGTGGGAGATTTTATAGAATGTCTAAAAGAGTATAAAAAAACACCCACGACTCAGTATTAGTAACTACTGTCCCGTGGATGTAAAGATTCCACTGCCATGATGGCCCGACTCCTTGGCTTTCGCCAATGGTCTGCTCAGTTTGTACTGTAGATTTATATGCAGTGCAAAGAGTTAATTTAGGTTACCATCTATGGCAGTCTATGTCAATATTTATTTTCAGATCAAAACTCTTTTTCAAAACTGAACTTAATATCCTTGAGGTCAAGTCCATTCGACTTCACATACAGTCGGAGCACATTGAATCTGCTGTAAAATTTGACCTCTTTCCTGATCACAACATCCTTGCCGTCAGTTCCGTTAAATGTGAAGTTGCTCACAGGGAATCCGTTGAAAAACAGGGTACACGGCAGCTGGGCAAGCTTTTCAAGAGTTGAACTTCCCCTCAGACTCACATCATACTCTCCCGGATGTTCAACATCAAGGGCTATGACATAATTCGTGTCGGCGGTGCTGGCCTTCTCTGTCAGATCTATAAGTATGTCTCTGTCGACATTGATATATTCCACATCATCAATTGAAAAATCGTCAGCCTGCTTTGGACGGTTTATTATCTCTATCTCTACAGGTTCTCCCACAAGACGCTTAAATGCATTTGTATCCATGGCAAAGCTACACACATTCTTTGCGATCCTCTGGAGTTCAGCTCTCAATATACGTCCGTCATGAAGTGCCTCTAGGACATTGTCTCCACCCATATTCTTCGAGCCGTCCGGGCAGCACATATACATATCATTCTGTGCCTGTATCATAGTCGCAAAGTCATTTGCATCCGGCTCCATACCTCTGCGGTTGATGGATGCCCACCAATCTGTCATGACCACGCCTGTAAATCCCCACTCATTTCTGAGTATTGTGGTATTCAGATCATAACTTCCTGCGGTGTAGAGACCGTTTACCAGACCGTATGTTGTCATGACCGAGTCGGCATATCCTGACTTGACAGCTATCTCAAATCCCTTCAGGTATACCTCTCTGAGTGCCCTCTGGGAGATGACCGAGTCCATTGTATGGCGGTGATACTCCTGATTATTTCCGCAGAAATGCTTGATCGTTCCGGACACGCCACTGGACTTAAGTCCCTCTAACTGGGCAGTTGCAATGGAACCCGTAAGGTATGGATCCTCGGAGAAATACTCAAAGTTTCGTCCATTAAGCGGGTGACGGTGGATATTCATTCCCGGTCCGAGAAGAACCTCAACCTTATTCGCTGTCATCTCAAGTCCGAGAAGTGCATACAGTCTGGTGTTCAATTCTTTGTTAAATGAACATCCACACAGAGTGCCATTTGGAAGTGAGAATGCCTTCATACCCGAATCAAGTCTCATTCCCGATGGTCCATCATCACAGCACACCGATGGGATCTTATGTGCGATCAAATTTGGCGATACCCCGGCAAATGCTGACGCTGTTCCCGCCGTCACAAGAGAACTTCCCATTCCCTCTCCGCGGACAAAGCATGCCAGATCCTCATCATCAAACTGCGCTATGAACTCATCCATGGTTGCCTTGCCTTCCCTTACATCAAGAAGCGTAATACCCTTGTCACCGGTAACCGGTATCTCCTCCGGCAGCTCCTGCTCTCTCCTGTCATACATATCAACAGTGACTAGAGGTGTCTCCTCATACTCTATAAGCATCCTGCCGTTCTCATCACAGAATGGTTTCATGCGGTCAAACTTCTCATAAGGTGCAAGTGCCTCCTGAAGCTTCTGAAGCTCCACAGTCTCGGCAAGCTCAAAGAACAGACACTCTGTTGTATTTCTTATGCTGTTTCCTACATGGATAGTGTAGTCTCCTGCTTCAAGCACATAACAGTTTCTATGGCCTGTCGCCCCTGAATCGTCAAATGATGCCATACGGTCAAGCGGGATCTCAAACTTCAGCTCATCGCTGAGTCCCGGAACAAGCTCCTTTGTCTTCGCAAAATCAATGAGTACTCTGGATGGCTTGCCAAGCCTGCCCTGAGGCATCTCACCGTACACCTGGACAACCTCCTTGCCAAGTCTCTTTCCTGTATTTGTGACTTTGACACAGATATTCGCCACGCCTTTTTCAAAATCCAGGCTTGCATGTTTTACGCCGATCTTGAAGTCTGTGTATGACAATCCGTACCCAAACGGATATCTGACCTTATCCTTTGCAAATGTCTCGAAATAACGGTATCCCACATAGATATCCTCAGCGTAGAAGTTTCTCTCTTCGCCGCCGAAATTGTCATACGCAGGATAATCCTTGATATCGTAGGCTATCGTGTCTGTGAGTTTTCCTGAAGGGCTGACATCCCCTACGAGGACATCAACCACTCCATATCCTCCGACCATTCCGCCCTGCCATACATACATGCAGGCATCCGGGGAAATCGTGTCAAGAAATGACATATCTATAAGACCGCCGACATTCAAGAGAACGACCATCTTCTGGAAATTCTCTCTGACAAGTCTAAGCATATCAGTCTCTATATCAGTGAGCATAAATGCTCCTTTTTCAAGTGTATTGTCCTTGTCCTCGCCTGCCGTCCTAGCGATTATCACTATGGCCGAATCCGACTCACCGGCAGCCTCCTGCACGAGTTCCTCTGTAACCGGCATCTCCGCCTGTGACCACGGCTCCTGTCCCCAGCCAAGTCCCAGCTCCACAGGATGTTCCTTATCCCATGCGGCATAAGTCTCTGCCAGTTTCTGATTGACATTCACATCCTTGCACTCATTAAGTGCATCAAGGATTCCTACCACTTTGGCAACATTCACCATGCCGCCCGAACCGGTTCCACTCTTATAATAATGGTTCTGCATACGTCCAAATACAGAAACCGTCTCTCCCTGCTTAAGCGGCAGAGCTTTGTTGTCGTTCTTTAACAGAACAAGTCCCTCTGCAACCATCTCACGGGCTGTCTTCTCATATACTGCCCAGTCAAGTACTCTATCTTCCATGTATTTAACCTCCAACGTTTTGAACACCTATTTATTCACGACTTCACTATGTTATTTATTTTACAAGATTTATCCATTTTTTGATATGGAAAACTCTGTTTATTTGCTGTGCTGATAGCATTTCCATCCTGCTTACTATCTTACTTATTATCTTGCTTATTATTATTTTCCCGGTAATGCAGAAAAAACAATGGTGGGGATAAAGCTCCCCACCTCTGTTATTATATATTCAAATCTCACTGTATATATTTAAGACTATGAACGATAATCCCCATTGATCTTCACGTAATCATAAGTCAGGTCACAACCCCATGCCTTGGCTGTCACTTCACCTATTCCGAGATCTATGTTGATGTGTATCTCATCTGAGCTCAATACCTTGGCTGCCTTCTCCTCTGAGAATGGTACGCCTGCACCGTTGCGGCATACTGGAACCACGCCAAATTCTGACTCAAGATCAACTGCAACCTTGTCTATATCAAAGTCAGCCTCCGCATATCCGATGGCACAGAGGATACGTCCCCAGTTGGCATCCTCGCCGAACATAGCGCACTTTGTAAGTGGGGAGCGGATAACGCTCTTTGCAACTATGATGGCTGTGTCAAGGTCAGGTGCTCCTGCAACTGTGCACTCGATCATCTTGGTTGCGCCCTCGCCGTCCGAGGCGAGCATCATGGTCATGCACTCCATAACTATGTAGAGTGCTTTCTTGAACTTCTCATAAGCTTCGTTCTCCGTGTCGATGAGCTTGTTGCCCGCAAGGCCATTTGCCATGACTGTCAGAGTGTCATTTGTGGACTGGTCTCCATCTACTGAGAGACAGTTGTAAGTAACCTTTACGATCTCTGAAAGTGCCTTCTGGATAAGCTCTGATGTGATGGCTATGTCTGAGGTGATGAAGTTAAGCGTTGTAGCCATATTTGGATGGATCATTCCGCTTCCCTTTGCCATACCGCCAAGGGTGCATGTCACACCGTCTATATCAAACTGGACAGCAACCTGCTTATCAACTGTGTCTGTGGTCATGATAGCATTTGCCGCCTTGTCGTTGCCTTCTGCTGAGAGACCGTCTGCAAGCTCTTTCATATGCTCCTCAAATGGCTCGATAGGGATGATCTGTCCGATGACACCTGTTGAAGCATTGATGACAAGGTTCACATCTATGCCAAGGGCATCCGCTGCAAGCTGGGATATCTTCTCAGCCTTCTCTATTCCATCTGCGTTGCATGTGTTGGCATTCTTGGAGTTCACAATTACTGCCTGTGCCTTGTTGCCAGACTTCTTCAGGTGCTCCTTGGTAACTGTAACCGGCGCGCCCTTCACCTTGTTCTGTGTATACACGCCTGCTGCCACACATGGCACCTCTGAAAATACCATTCCGAGATCATTCTTATTCTTATCAGGGTTCAGTCCACAGTTAAGTCCATTTGCTGTGAAACCCTTTGCAGCACACACGCCACCGTCTACATATGTATAACCGTCATATATCTTCTTATTCATAGTAATCCAATCCCTCCTAAAATGTATTTTAACCAATCTTCATCAATTGGATGCGCACAAGTATATAGTACAATCTGTAATCGTTTTGACATTAACTGATGCAGGACATACGAAGGCGCCGGCTCTCAGTGAGCCTGCGAGCGCTAGCGCCGCTGCAGCCTGAGTTGAGCGGGAGCGCTCCTGCATGGTTATGTCAAACACGATACAGACTATATCAACTTAATGTGCACATCAAATTGATATATCCTATCTATTCACCCACGCAAGGAACTTGTCCAGTCTGCCCATGGTCTTGTCTTTTCCAATCACGTTCATGATGGTGAACAGATCAGGTGAGTTCTGCTTGCCTGTGATGGCAACTCTTACTATGGTACATACATCTGTGATGCTGCCCTTGTATCCGTCAGGATTCTGCTTATACTCCTTGACATTTGGACAGTAGCCGATCTTCTCGCCCATGACCTTCATGCTTGAGAACCAGTCCTCTGAGTCAAGGAAGAGATCCTTCTTGTACTCCTCGATAACCTCTGTGATCATCTCTGGTGTGTACTTCTCGTCTATCTCATACTGGAGATCCAGCTCATCTTCTGGTGTATACAGATAGCCGAACATCGCGCGCAGATCTGACCATTTGCCGACGTCCTTGCGGACCTTCTTGCCTGACATCTTCCACAGGTTGATGGTCTTCATGAAGCCGTCCTTGTCCTGTGTGCCAAATGTATATATGTTCTCGTCATGCTCCTTTGCCCACTCCATGATGAGTTCGTAACACTCCTCGGCTGTGAGCTTTGAGATCATCTCCTTGCTGACATCGTTGAGCTTCACCATATCAAAAAGTGCACCGCTGACAGGCATCTTCTTGAGTGAGAGTGTGAAGTCGTCTATTGTCTTGTCCGCATGGGCTGCATGCCACTCCTCGTAGTTGGAGTTTGCTATTGTCATAAGGTACTCAAGCACGCTGACTGATGGGAAGCCCTGCTCTGCATAGAAGCCAACCGCAGCCTCCGGATCTTTTCTCTTGCTGAGCTTTCTCTTTCTCTGGTGCTCGCCCTCCTCGTCCACAGTGACCTCAAGCTTCATGATAGGTGCGATATGCGCATACTTTGGAAGCGCAAATCCACACAGGTCAAAGAGCTGCTTGTGAAGTGGATATGACGCAAGCCACTCGTCACCTCTGATGACAAGATTTGTCCTCATGAAGTGATCGTCAACTGCATGTGCAAAATGGTATGTAGGTATTCCATCTGACTTCAAAAGTACCACATCCATGATATTCTCAGGCATCTCAATCTTGCCCCTGATAGGATCGCTGTAGATAACAGTCTTTCCTGCCTCGCCCGGACTCTTGAGTCTCACTACATAAGGCTCACCCGCAGCAAGCTTCTCCTCTATCTGCTCGTAAGTCAGTTTTCTTCCAACTGCATACTCACCGTAATATCCTATGTCAACCTTTGCAGCCTCCTGCTTTGCCCTGATCTCGTCAAGCTCCTCGGCTGTTGTAAAGTCAGGATATGCATATCCCTCCTGCATAAGCTTCTTGACACAGGTCTGATATATCTCTTTTCTCTCGCTCTGCTTATATGGACCATATATAGTCTCGCCGCCCTCAAATGGTCCCTCGTCAAATCCAAGGTCAAACTTCTTCAGCGAATTGATGATCTCATTTACACCGTCCTCAAGCTCTCTCTTCCTATCGGTATCCTCTATTCTGAGGTAGAACACGCCACCGCTCTGCTTTGCAAGCTTTCTTGAGATCATGGCAGCATACAGTCCGCCGATGTGCATATATCCTGTAGGGCTTGGTGCAAATCTTGTCACCCTTGCTCCCTCTGGAAGATCTCTCTCCGGAAACCTCTTCTCGAGGTCATCCACTGTATCTGTTATATCTGCAAATATCAAATCCGCTAATTTGTTGTAATCCATCTCCTGTTTTCACCTTTCTAACTAATTACTTCATGTTTTAAAATCTTCTAAATATCCCGCACCATCTGAACTGTACTGCGGAACAATATATATACTTCATTTGTACTATATCCTGTCTGATTATAATTTGTATTATGTTTTACGTCAATTCTTTAAACCACAAGAACTATTGATCTCGTAATAACTTACTTGAATTTCACCAATCACGCCACAACCGATATCGTTTCTTATCTGCACCGCGTGCTGCGTTGTTTTTGGGGTGTTGATCATCCCCAGCTCTCGTCATCCTAGTGCACTTATCTTCTTGATTTACATGTAAAATTCTCCACAATTATCTCATACACATTTACCGCTGCAAGCATCTGGTATGAGTAGTTGTATTTCTTCTTCTCTATCTTGTCAAATGACCTCATATTATCAGTATTTCTTGTGAGCTGATGATTCATGAGGCAGTTAAGTGCCGCACACTTCTCCTCCGGTTCTGTGAGCTTTCTGGCTGTGCCATTTCCCATGATACTGCTGTAGAGATAACCGAAGCTGCATGCATTTGGTCCCTCAACCAGATAATGATCCGTGTCCATCTCTATGGCAACCTTCGGATCTGCCGCCAGCGCATCCACCTTCCTGCCATCGCCGGCAGAATGGAAGTAAAGCTTCAGGACATCCTCTTCGTAGGTATAGCCGAAATTCAACGGAACTATGTACATTCCCTCTTCATCATGCACCGCCATCCGGAACACCTTGCACGAATCAAGTACATCCACTATCTCTTCACGATCTGTTATCATCCTGTCACTTCTCCGCATCTCCCGCATACAATACCTCCCTCTATCATCATACAGTCTTGTGCAATCCTCTTTTTCTCATCTGCTATCTTAATCTCTAATCACTCGAAGATCAAAATACAATCTAATAAAATAGTATAAATGACGCCGGCATATTTTCAAGTTCTTTGGACTTTATATTATTCGGATTTTTACAATCTTTTTAATGCACCAGCCCACTCTTTTCTAATATCATCCATGAGCTTCATCATATATATCGACTCAGCCAGAGGCATCGACTCACTCTGCGTTCGTCCCTGTCTGATCATATCCAGACTCTCCATGATCTCATACTCATAACCACTTATCTGTTCCGGTACATCCACGTGTCTGATAAGCCTGTCCTCACAGTCGAACACATCTATCCCCTGCGGATTATTTATATTATTGACTATCATATATCCCTTCTCGCCATAGAAGATTCCTTTTCTGTCCGATCTGCCATATATGCTGTGGGTCGTCACTGCCATCCTTCCGTCTTCGTATTTGACTGTTATACTCTCCTGTCCGTCTACCCCGGTCTCATGCATCATGACAGACGATTCGATAGCTGATATCTCCTTACCCATATGCATGACAATGAAGTTCAGCCCGTAAACTCCCACGTCTAAAAGGGCACCTCCTGCCAGTTCTGGTCTTATCAGGCGCTCTATCTTTGATATCGGATAGGACAGGTTGCAGGTCATTGTCCTGATATCCCCTATCACACCTGATTCCAGAATTTCATTTATTATCTGTCTGGACGGCATATATCTCGTCCATATCGCCTCAGCCACATACACCTTCTTCTCTGCTGCCAGAGCTGCGATCTTCTCAGCCTGCGCAGCATCGTAGGTAAATGCTTTCTCGCAGAGTACATTTCTTCCATGTTCTATGCAGAGCTTCATATGCTCATAGTGATGTGAATGCGGCGTTGCAATGTATATAAGATCTATCGCGTCATCACTTACCAGTTCTTCATAGCTTCCATAAGCCTTATCTATATCAAATTCCCTGGCAAATTCATTCGCCTTTTCCAAGGTTCTTGAACCTACTGCATACAGCTCCACATTATCCATCTTATTTATCGTATCTGCCATGACACCGGCAATCTTGCCTGCGCCCAATATTCCTATGTTCACGTGCTGCCCTCCTGCTATTTCTATATGTTTTCAAGTGCTATCGCTGCACATATCAATCTTCCCAAGTATTCTCTTGTTATTTATTGACAAATTTGACACTACACATCCGATTATAACACACAGCCCGGAAAAAAGAAGAAAAACTCCTGATGCCAGCGATAACTGACACCAGGAGTCCTCCCCTTTATTTTGAACACCATTGCCTGTGTCCAAACCACAATGTGTATATTATTTTGTTTTATGTTAATACTGTGTCAACGCTTATTATAGGCTATTGCCATGACATATATCAAGATATTTGTTTTCTCTCTGTATTGTATGCATTCGCAGCAACTGGTTACTCACTGTATGGCATACATTCTTAGCAGCTGACTACTCCCTGTACATAAGGTAGCTGTACATATCTGCGTAATCGTGTCTTTCATTCTTGATGAAATCGATGGCTTCCCTTGGGTGCTGATTCAGCATTCCGGTCAGCATGTATGGCACATCATAGCCCCATACTGCATCTCCCTTTGCCTTGAGCGGAACCATGTACTGCTCTATGAACTTCAGGATGTGGTACAGGTTGTACTTTGGATTTCTGAGGAATCCAAGAAGAAGCTCAAGTGCACAATTTCCTGCGCCCCTGCCCATACAGCTTACAGTTCCATCGAGCATGCTCGCACCACTCCTCATTGCCTCAACAGTGTTGGCATAGGCAAGCTTTAAGTTGTCGTGTGCATGTATTCCTATCTTCTTGCCATACTTCTCTCCAACTGCGACATATTTCTCCGCGAGTTTCTTGATCTGCTCAGGGTACAGTGAGCCGTAGCTGTCAACAATGTATATTCCATCTACATTGCTCTTACCAAGCATCTCAAGGGCAAGATCGATATCCGACTCCTGATCCTTTGAAACTGCCATGATGTTGCATGTCGTCTCGTATCCCTTTGCATGTGCATCCTCAATCATCTCGATGGCTGCCGGCATAGTGTTGATGTATGTCGCCACCCTCACCAGATCGATGACACTGTCGGCTCTGTCGATAATATCCTTCTTGTAGTCACATCTTCCAACATCTGCCATAACCGAGATTTTCAGATCTGTATTGTTCTCCCCGACGATGGCTCTTATGTCCTCCTCGTTACAGAACTTCCATTTGCCGAATTTGTTCACATCAAACATTTCCTTGGAGGCCTTATAGCCGAATTCCATATAATCAACCCCCGCCTTGATGTTCGCTTCATAGAGGGCTCTTATAAACTCGTCAGTAAAATAGAAATCATTGACAAGTCCTCCATCTCTTATTGTTGCGTCAAGTACCTGAATGTCAGGTCTGTAGGTGATCAAATCTCCGCCTATCATAATAGTGTCCTCCTTCTTCTTTTTTACATCAACCTTTCAATGGGATTTTTGATAACGGTCGATGTTTTCTCAATTTAAACTTGCGTCACTTTAACGCGTTGGTGTATGTTGGTGACTTTGTTTAGTATAGCACATAAATAAATTAATGCAAGGACTTTATTCAAAAATACAATCTTGGGCTTTTCTATTTTCATCTACAGACCAAGATTTAAATATACCACCTTAGAAAACAGTCTGGCTGTTTTTATCCTTTTTCGTATAAAATCAAGATTCCAGAATAATTTTCTCACAAAAAAATATAGAACAGCCTAAAAGATACAATTTTCTGGAACTTTGTATCTTTTAGGCCTAAATTGTTGATTTCTGGATAATTTTTAGCTCAGATCCTCGCCGTTGGTCTCGATGACCTTCTTGTACCAGTAGAAGGAATCCTTTCTGTATCTCGCAAGATCCTTCATGTCAAACTCATCTCTGTTGACATATATAAATCCGTATCTCTTGGTGATTCCCTCGTGGGTGGACACGAGATCAATTGCTGACCAAGGGCAGTAGCCCATCATCTCTGCGCCCTCGTCTGCTGCCAGCTTGATCTGCTCTATATGTTTTCTTAAGTACTCTATACGATAGTCGTCGTGTACCTTGCCGTCCTCTGTGAGCTTGTCATATGCGCCGAGACCATTCTCTGTCACGATCATAGGAAGGTGATATCTGCTGTACATCTCTCTTATAGTTGCCCTAAAGCCGTCAGGGTCTATCTCCCAGCCAAACTCTGTGCGAAGAAGATTTGGATTTGGATACGCTTTGTATACCCCCGGCTCAATACCGGCTGACTGCTGATCCTTTTTTTCTGAGTCCGTCACAGCAACCGGACTGTCATCCCACTCAACCGTTGCAGTATTATAATAATTGAAACCTATAAAATCAGGATTTGCCTGCTCCATGATATCCATATCTCCGTCCTCGATGACTGGAATGGCATCATGTTCCTCAAGAAACTTCCATACCAGGTCGTTGTATCTTCCATACACTGCCATATCAAGGTAAAGCCAGTTTCTTATCGCGTTGAAGTTCTGTGCTGCCAAGACATCCTTCGGCTTGCATGTAGCAGGATATACCAGTGAAATATTTGGTGCAGGACCAATCTTTGCACCAGGACACATCTCATGGAGAAGCTTCATGGCCTTTGCCTGAGCAAGGAGCATGTGGTGATTCTCCTGATAAAGCTTCTTGTATTTATTTGTCACGCCCTCCATGTTGCAGGTTCCGATCACGTCACCCACAAGTGTGAGCATGTTCTGCTCATTGATAGTCAGCCAGTACTTTACTCTGTCGCCATAATTTGTGTAGAGAAGCTTTGCAAATTCAACAAACTCGCCAACACTCTCTCTTCTCGACCAGCCACCCTTTTTCTCAAGAGCCGCAGGAAGATCAAAATGGAACATTGTGACAAGCGGTTCGATTCCGTACTTGAGACACTCATTTATCACGTTGTTGTAAAAGTCGATTCCCTCCTGGTTGACTCTGCCTGTTCCTTCAGGAAGAACTCTGCTCCACGCGATGGAGAATCTGAATGTCTTGAATCCCATCTCAGCCATGAGGGCTATATCCTCTGCGTATCTGTGGTAAAAATCAGCGCACACGTCCAGCTCACTTGTTCCCGCTGGAACTGTCTTGATGTCCTGTACACTTGGTCCCTTGCCGTGTGACAGATTGGCACCCTCAACCTGATATGCACTCGTTGATGCTCCCCAGAGGAAGTTCTCCGGAAGTCCATGTTTCTTTGTTATCACCATAGTTTTGTCCCTCCATATTTTATTTATAATATTACCAGCCTTTATTTCACGCCCTCATACTTCTGCTTATAGTTGTAAAGTGCGCCAAGAAGATTCGAGTCATTGCGGAACTTGCATGTGTCGATAACCATACCATCGTAGGTCTTGGTCATCTTTCTTATCTTGTCCACATACCTCTTAACCCCCGGAACAAAGTTCGGGTTGGCACTCATTCCACCTCCGATAAGTATGACATCCGGATCGATCGTCATGTACAGATTACAGCAGAGCTTTGCTATGGAGAAGTATGAATCCTCAACCATATCTATGATCTCCTGATTGCCCTCATCAATCCACTGATATACCATCTCACCGGACACCTCCTCAGGCTTCATATGCATGATCTTGGATGCCTTGTATGTAATTGAGCTTGCAGTACAAGTTGATGTTACCATGAACGGGTTGTATTCAAATGTCTCCTCGACAGTCAGCTCTTCACAGCATCTGACATTATTCGCCTCTTCTCTTGTCATATTCATGAGTGCATATGACAATTCACCAGCAAGAAGTCTCTTGCCCCTGTGGATCTTTCTGTCGATGATTATTCCACCGCCGATTCCTGTACCCACGACAACGACTGCTGCATTTGTGGCCGTGCTGGCATTGCCCAGCCACACCTCTGCGAGAGCCGCACATTTGCCATCGTTCTCAAGGGCTACAGGCACACCGCCGCATGCCTCTGATATGAGATTACCAAGATGTGCACCATCAAGATACTTGATCCCGCCACCGCCGTACACTATGCCGCGCTCAACATCTATCTGTCCAGGAAGCCCCATGGCAATTCCTGTTATGTCACAATCCAGTACTTTCTCGTCATACACCCTCTTGATCTGCGCCACAAATGCCGGAGTTCCAGCCTCGGCATATCTGTCGGTTGGAGTCTTACCCTTTCCCGATATATTGCCCTCATCGTCCATTAACGCATACTTTATAAATGTTGCCCCTACATCAAATACTAAATACATAAATCCCTCCTGTTTTTCTCATTACCCATTGTTTTTTCTTTCTATATATATTTTTATATTCACCTTGTCACTCTCGTTCTCTCCACAGCATCCTTCCAGCCTGCAAGAAGAGTCTCCCTCTTATCCTCGGTTATCCCCGGCTTAAATCTTCTGTCAGCCTTCCAATAGCCCTTGATCTCATCCAGGCTGTCATAGTAGCCAACAGCAAGTCCGGCCAGATATGCAGCACCCAGAGCTGTTGTCTCCGTGATCACAGGCCGCACTATCTCGGCATTCTCTATATCTGCCTGGAACTGCATCAGGAAGTTGTTGGCACTTGCACCGCCGTCCACTCGAAGGCTTGTGATAGGAAGTCCTGCATCCATCTCCATAGCCGCAAGAACATCCGATGTCTCATATGCCAGTGATTCGACTGTCGCCCTGACAAAATGTGCCTTATTGGTTCCTCTTGTGAGGCCGAACACTGCCCCTCTGGCGTACGCATCCCAGTAAGGAGCGCCAAGGCCAGTAAACGCAGGTACCACATATACACCATTACTGTCCGGCACCGACAGAGCAATACGCTCAGTATCCGCCGCACTGTCTATGAGCTTCATCTCATCCCTGAGCCACTTGATGGCTGCTCCAGCCACAAACACACTTCCCTCAAGCGCATAGCTGACTTTTCCGTCAAGTCCTATGGCTATGGTGGTGAGAAGTCCCTGCTGCGAGTCAACTGCCTTATCCCCCGTATTCATGAGGAGGAAACAACCTGTTCCGTAGGTGTTCTTCACATCTCCGGCCTCAAAGCAGCACTGCCCGAACAGCGCAGCCTGCTGGTCTCCGGCAACTCCCGCTATAGGCACCTCACCGCCAAATATCTCTCTGTCCGTGTATCCGTATATCTCACTGGAATTTCTCACTGCCGGAAGCATGCTCTCCGGGATGTTGAACTTTGCAAGTAATTCCCTGTCCCACTCCAGTGTGTGAATGTTGAAAAGCATGGTACGCGATGCGTTTGTGTAGTCCGTTGCGTGAACCCTTCCGCCTGTGAGCTTGTATATAAGCCATGTGTCAACTGTTCCGAACATCAGCTCCCCTGCCTCTGCGCGTTCCCTGGCTCCCGGCACATTGTCAAGTATCCACTCTATCTTCGTTGCAGAGAAATACGGATCAACTATCAGTCCCGTTTTCTCCCTTATCACCTTGTCATATTCTTCAGCCTTAAGCTGCTCTATCCTGTCCGCAGTTCTCCTGCACTGCCACACTATGGCGTGATACACCGGATTGCCGGTCTTTCGATCCCACACTATGGTTGTCTCTCTCTGGTTGGTGATTCCTATTGCGGCTATGTCCTCGGTGCGGATTCCCATGGTCTCCCTCGCCTCCATCATCACCGACATCTGGGTTGCCCATATCTCCATAGGGTCATGCTCCACCCAGCCGTTATTCGGGAAATGCTGGGTGAACTCCTTCTGCTTCACCGAGCATATCCTGCCTTCCTTATCAAATATTATCGCCCTTGAGCTGGTCGTTCCCTGATCCAGCGCCATTATATAATCTGCCAAATTGCCCTCCTTCTGATTCACGGACGCTCGGTTCTAGTGTTTTGCAACCAAACTGATGGGTATGCCTTCTCAGGGGACGCTCCCGCTCGTTTCGCCCTGCAGCGGTACTAAGATGCTGCTTAGCGCACCATCTAAGGACCGGCGGGCTCAAATGCCCCTGCGAAGGCATACCCATCAGCTTGGTTTATATACACTGTTAAACCTCGCTGTTCTCCGTAATTATGTATGGTCCGTCGGGCAATTTTGCCCTGACAAACCTTTTAACCTTCTTCCTTTTAAGTATCTATCAAATAAGCCAGAATCAAATAGTTCAGCTTAATTGTTTTGATCAAATTTTCTCAATCGTTTTTCAGATAATTCTCTCTCAAATGTTCGTTCACTCTCTCGACCTCTAGTTTGAAGTCTCTTGAAGACATGCGGATCGCACCCTGTCCCATGGTGACTATCTGCTCCAGTCCGTCCGATGTGACCACAGTGACCTTATGCTTTCTCGCAAGCTCATGTGTGAGCTTTTCTATGTGCGCATCGGCGGTCTCGCCCTCTTTTGTGTACACTACCTCTATATCGTCATATGGGAATCTCTCCCCCTTATTATCCTTCACCTTGTAGCCGTCAAATACCACTATCAGATGACAGTTCATATATCCCTGATAGTTCGACAGGATATCCATGAGCTTACCTCTCGCGGAGTCTATATTGTGCTCCGACAGTTCCCGAAGTGTATCCCACGCAAATATGACGTTATAACCATCCACTATGACATAGTCCTCGCCACTCTTTCTGCGCTTGAATGCTCCAGGTGTTGCTATCCCTCTGTCGGCTGGCCTGCTGCCCACGACAGGCCCATTCCCGGGCTGTCTGTCTCTGGACTGACTCTTATTATACTGTCCATTTCCACGATATCCCGAATTTGAAGAATCTCCTGCCGTACCAGCAGACGCGCCGCCTCCGGCTGTGCCGTCACTTCCTCTGCTGGAAGTTCCATTTACCTTATACTCAGATGTAGTTCTCCTGAATCTTCCGTTCAGTGCCACATCCTTATCCTTGTAATCTCCGCCAAATGTCCTTGCAAATATCTCGCTGAGTTCCTCGTCCGTGATGGACATATCCGACACGCTCTTTCCCGGCCTGTTCACAGGAATATCCGTAACATCGCCATCCTCTGTATACCCCAGCTGACCTGAGATCTCAAATCCCGGATCCTCCTTCACATGCATGTTCTCATACACATCGTACCAGTCGACCAGATAACCTGCACCGTGGGCACAGAATACCGATGATGATGGATTAAACCTGTCAAGCTCAGGATCATAATGTCTCTCAGCCAGAACCTCTTCGGTGTTGTGGCATGGCTGATAGCCGTCTATATCCACCTGAAGCCTGCCTGTACCTCTAGAAAATGCCGTGAGCTCACTGTAATACTCTCTCATAGTGTATACCGGAGCATGTCCAGTGATAACCGTTGTCTCGCCTGCGATCTCCTGTCCGTCCATGCTGCCGCTCATCTTCACTATGTCAGCAAGCACTCTGCCCGCATACTCCTGCGGCACCTCTATTTTAAATGCATACACAGGTTCAAGCAAGACACTTTCCGCCATCATAAGTCCCTGTCTCACAGCCCTGTATGTCGCCTGCCTGAAATCTCCGCCCTCAGTGTGTTTCTGATGTGCCCTGCCTGCGGTGATAGTTATCTTCATATCCGTGATCGGGGATCCCGTCAGCACCCCTCTGAATTCCCTTTCCTGTAGATGAGTCAGGATCAATCTCTGCCAGTTCTTGTCCAGCACATCCTCGCTGCAAATGCTGTCAAAGCACATACCGCTGCCATTTTCCATAGGTTCAAGCAGCAAATGTACTTCAGCATAGTGTCTGAGCGGTTCAAAATGTCCCACTCCCATGACCGGAGCTGCGATCGTCTCTTTGTATGTTATCCTGCCCTGACCGTACGTGATGGCTATGCCAAATCTGTCTCTGACCATCTGCGCCACAACCTCCAGCTGCACCTGTCCCATGACCTTGATGTATATCTCACCGGCTGCCTCATTCCACTGCACCTGCAGCAATGGATCCTCTTCCTCAAGCTGTCTGAGCTTTGACACCATCGTGACCGCATCCACATCAGTCGGGTACATAACCTTATAGCTGAGAACCGGCTCCAGACTTGGAAGCTCTCCATCCGGGCAGGCACCGATTCCCTGTCTGCCGTAGGTATTCACCAGTCCCGGAACAGCACATACACAGCCCGCAGTGACATGATCCACCATGTCATACTTTGCACCGGAGTATACCCTTATCTGATTTACCTTTTCAAGTGTTTCCTCGCCTTGTCTGCCTGTAAGCGTGAGTACATCCTTTAGTCTCAGGGTTCCCCCTGTGATCTTCATATAGGTCAGCCTCTCTCCTTTGTCATCACGGCCGATTTTAAATACCCTGGCTCCAAATTCATCCGTTCGCCGAGGCTCCGTCACATATCTGTTCATTCCATCCAGCAGCTCAGCCACACCATCATTTTTAAGTGCCGAACCAAAATAACAAGGAAACAGCTTTCTGTCTGCCACAGCCTTAGCTATGTCATCTTCCCGGTTTTCCCCGGTCTCGAGGAATCTCTCTAGCATATTCTCATCGCACATGGCTATGTGTTCACCAGCATCTTCACATAAAAAATCGACACAGCCATCACTCAGTCTGTGTCTGATATTGTCCATGAGATACTCCCTGTCATACCCCGTCATGTCCATCTTATTTACAAATATAAATACAGGAATCTCATATCTCTCAAGCAGTTTCCACAGTGTCTCCGTGTGGCTCTGCACTCCGTCCATGCCATTGATGACCAGAACCGCATAATCAAGAACCTGCAGTGTCCTCTCCATCTCCGTGCCGAAATCCACATGCCCCGGAGTGTCAAGCAAAGCTATATGCATGTCCTCATAGGTAAGCTCCGCCTGCTTTGAAAATATGGTTATTCCTCTGTCCTTTTCCTGACTGTCCGTGTCAAGGTATGTATCCTGATGATCCACACGTCCAAGCTTTCTGATACGTCCAGTCTGGTATAGCATCGCCTCGGAGAGTGTGGTCTTGCCTGAATCAACGTGGGCCAGTATGCCCGCGACTATGTTCTTCATATGTATCTTTTCCCTTCACCAGCCGATATATATCACCCGCCACGCATCTTGCTAACCATTGATATATATCGATTCTTTATAAACTCATTTATTGGTTCAGCTATGAGTCTGTATCCGCCATACCAGATTCCCTATTTTTCATTCTGCGCCGCCTTATATCTCTTGAACCTCTTGAAGAATATGGCTGTAAATGCGCCTATGATAAATGGGAACATAAATGTGGCAAATCTATAGAGAAGTGCCATGGCTCCGGCTGCAGCAGAACCAACAAGTCCCGAATAGATCGCTGTCATAACAAGCTCACTTGACCCGATCCCGCCCGGCATAGGAATGACTGCCGCCAGCATGACACTCATGGCTGTTATACCTATTGACGTGACAATATTCATATCACACAGGTTGTGACACACTATATAAGGTATGGCAAACCAGCACGCGAACTTGCATATATCAAGCAGCATGACTACCACTATAAGCCACGGTTTCTTAAGTACAACCCTGGTGGCATCCTCCATCATAGCTGTCTGCTCACTTAAACTGTCAATCAGCTTTGCAAATCGCCCTTTAAACAAAGCATTAGCTTTTTCGAGAAGCCATCTGAGAAATCTGTGAAACGGTGGCCAGCACGCAAAGAGCACTATCGCCACCGTTATGAGTATGGTCGCTATAACTCCAAGGACAACATATGAACTGTATTTGCCGAATACTCCAAGCATATATTCTCTGTTTGCAAGAAACAATGCCACCGCCATAACGCATATGGTCATTTTGTGTATCGCATAATCAATAGAGTACAGACCAAGCGCTTTCGACGGCTGTATTCCGCAGTGTTTCATGAACAATGTGGATGCCACTATGGTACCGCTTCCAAGCGTTGACACCCTGTAAAATGACACAAAATACGTCATAATATTTGCATCGAAAAATGTCATATTGTTCTCCACCTGTCGCATGAGGATAAACGTTATGCAGCTCTCTATCACTCCGTATAAAAGCGTCGCTCCGAGAATAGCTGCCACGACCACAGGACTTGTCTTTACAAGCTGCGACATTATAGGACCTGCCATGTCACGGAACACATATATGATAAGTCCGACCAGCACCAGCACACACAACCATTTTATAAGTGTTTTCTGTCTATCTGATAGTTTTTTCATAGTCTTATATCCCTTTTCCCCTAATATCAATTCATTCAGATCAGTCTTATCCCAATCTGCCCACTATCTTAAATGCACCGGCAATCAGCTGCTGCCGTGGCGGCTGATCTCCTGTTTCGTACAATAGATTAACAATCTAACGAAAAAAATACAAGCATAATCAGCTTTATTTTGCATCTATTGTCATATCTGTACGAAGCCACGCTTTCACTATCTCCAGATCGCCGGCATACGGTCTCACGGAATTTCTTCCAACACGCAGTGTTTTCTCAGCTCCCTTTCCTGTGAGAACGATCACATCTCCAGGATCAGACTTATCAAGTATATACCTGATCGCAGCCTCACGTCTTGGCACTATCTTACATAGTTTATGCACATATCTGGCTATCTCACTGCCAATCTTCGCCGGATGCTCACTGCCTGAATCCTGCTCTGTTATCACCACCCGGTCTGCATATACATTTGTCATCTGCCCAGCCTCCCGCCTTCTGCCAAATGCCTTGTCTCCCATAGCACCAACCAATGCCGTAAGTCTGTCAGTTGGATATATACTTCTGATGGTCCGGAAAAGACTGCTATAGCTCATATGATTGTGCGCATAATCTATGATAACGTGTCTTCCATTCGCCTCAACAAAATTCAATCGTCCTGGGATAAAAAGCTCCTTAACCGAACTCTTAACTGTATCAATATCCACCCCCAGCTCAAGAGCAGCCAGTGCTGCAGCCGTTATATTCTCAGCGTTAAATTTTCCAACCAGGTTTGTATGTATAGTATCAGTTCTTCCTCTGTAGGAAAGCTCAAATGTAAGTCCAGACATTCCCATCTGCACATTTCCTATCACGGCATCTGCCGGGTCATGATCATACTGTTTCTGTCCAAACAGAATCACCTTCACGCCTTCCGGAACTGACTCCCGCACACGGTCATACATGTTGGTATCCCTGTTGATTATTACCGTATCACACTGCCTGAACATAGCCACTTTACAGGCAAGGTATTCGCCCATGTCTGCATGCCAACTATCAGATCCTCTGCCTTAAAAAATTCCACTAGCATATCAAGTTTTTTTCCCATAATGTATATGTCCTTTCCTGAACCATGCTCCATTTTATTTTGTCTTACTGTGATTTTTACCACACACATTAAACTTAGAGCCCATTCAGACATAAAAATAAGATATCCAAACAAGCTGCAACTGTCATATTTCTATTCTGACAATTACAGCTAATTAAGATATCTTAACTATAACACTGGAGTGGACTCCATGTGCAACCCCTTTATGGTATGTTTCACATACTTTTCATATTTATCCTATTCAATGACTATGATTTCATCGTTTCTGCAAGATTAATATTTGTAGATCACTTCCCTTGAATATCTATTATCACATACTCTGACCTGCACCCCGTCTTGAACTTGATCGCCCAATCAGATATTCCTGATGTCACGATGAAATCCGAGCCATCTATATTCTCCAGACCATATATCTGGTCATTTCCTCCCATGCCTGTTATCTCCTGAAACAGTTTTATGAGAAACAGCTGACCACCATGAGTATGTCCCGAAAGTACAAGATCAACTCCCGACGCCTTCTCATTTGCATAATCCGCAGGCTGGTGATCCATGACTATCTGATATTTGTCATCGTCAAGATCCTTCACCAGATCCTCTATGTCAGCTCTGCTGCCGCCGCGGTCCGTCACCTCGGACAGATCCTGTCTGCCTATTATGTAAAAGCTGTCGCCCAGCAGCACAGTCTCGTCCTGAAGTACTGCAACTCCATTCTTCTCAAGCTCAGCTATGATATCATCTCCATCATAATCCCTGCGCTCGGATGCGTAATACCCCTTGTCGTGATTGCCAAACACATAATATACGCCGTACTTAGTGTCCAGGGTTCCAAGCGCCTCGCAACACTTCTTCATATCAATAAGGCTCGTATCATCATCCACAAAATCGCCTGCTATCAGCACAGCATCAGGATCCTGTGCCTGTATCGCCTTCACATGCTCTGCAAATCCCTCACCGTCAAATGTTGTTCCCGTGTGGGAATCTGCGATAAGCGCAAGCTTTATACTGCCGACCGCTTTGTCGGTATGTATCGTGTAGTCCTTCTGCCACACGTTATGAGCCTGATACCAGCCCCACGACATGTATACGATTGTAATGATTATAGCGGTCACACCTGCATAATATATCTTTCTTTTTTTAGGTTTTACGCTGCTCTCTGCATTGTTCTTAATTATATTGCTCTCAGTTGTCTCACCCGCCGTTGATTTCATTCTGTTCTTCACCTTACCCACCAGCCAGAATGCGAACTCACAGACAAGCCAGAACAATATCATGTAGATCGTGACTATGATTGCGTTGATATACCCCATAGCCAGACTTAAAACTACTATGAAGACAACACAGGTCAGCGCACTGATAAGAATGCTAAGCCACTTTCTGTCCTTCGCCAGCTTATCTACCAATGCAATTTTTCTGACCCTTGTGATAAGATATATACATGCGGCTATGAACGCCGCAAACATAAATATAAAAATAAATGCCCACATCATTTGTATGTTCTCCCCACAAATATTTTCTTACACTACCATTGGCCGGTCATTTTCTTTACATAAAAAGCTTTTTGTCTCTCCCCATGTTTTTCAACATACCCCTCACTAGTTAATTTTTTAAGAGCATTAAACACAGAAGTACGTCCAACACTAGGACAATTTGCAAGCACGTCAGCAGCAGTGAACTTGCCAAGCTTATTATCAACATAAGACTTAACTATATCATATGTGGAACTCTTTACTCCCACATCATCCATAATACCTACACGCTCTTCAAATTCCTTATAACAGGCAAGAACCATCTGGAGCATATACTTGATAAACGGTGTCGGATCATTCATTTCTTCATGCCATCCACGATCTATTTCCTGGAGTACATCATAATAAACATCCTTAGTCTTCTCTATTTGTCTCTCAATACTAATATATTTTCCAACTTCATATCCGCTCTTATATAGTAAAAGTAACGTGAGTAATCTACTCATTCTTCCATTGCCATCATTAAATGGGTGAATACACAGAAAGTCACAAATAAATGCCGGAATTAAAATAAGCGGATCCACTATCTCTAAGGCAATGGTTTCACAGTAACTTTTACATATCAGTCCTATTGCCTCAGGCGTCTCGTATGGTGCAAGCGGCATAAATCTTATCACTTCCGTCCCATCTGGCTTTGTTTCCTTTATATAATTTTGTACACTCTTAAAACTGCCACCATAAGTTATTCCTGCATGCTTTAGCAAATCCCTATGTAGCTGCAAAATGTGATTTGGACTTACATCAATATAATCATGGCTTTCATGAATCGTATTAAGCACATCTCTATAACCAAGAATCTCTTTTTCATCCCTGTTCTTTGGAGTTGTCTTTTCCTCAAACAACTTCTTAATTCGTGTACTTGTTGTGACAATTCCTTCAATCCTATTGGAAGCCTCAGTACTTTGGATTTTGGATATTTCAACCAAACGTTCAAGTTGTGCAGGTTTCTGGCGTACAAAAAGCTCCTGCCTTCCCTTACTCTCATGAATTCTTGAGCATAAAAGCAGTATATCATTATCCCAGCATTTTTCAGCTAAATTCTTATAATTAAACTTTCTCATAAAAATCTCCTTACAAGTTCATCCCATATTTTTAAGTTCAATTATATCATATTTTGAACTTGTTTCCAATAACTTGAACTACATTGTTTGTATATTATCATACAACATTTTTGCACACAAAACCCCACCGCATCATCCCAATGCGGCGGGGCTACATTAGTATAAATTCTATATCACAGCAATTACTTTATATCCATTTAGCCGAATAACGGAGTTGAGTAATATCTGTCTCCACTGTCTGGAAGAAGTACTACGATGTTCTTGCCTGCATACTCAGGGCGCTCTGCGATCTGCTTTGCTGCAAAGTAAGCTGCACCTGATGAGATTCCTACGAGGATTCCCTCTGCTGATGCGATTTCCTTTGCTGCTGCAAATGCGTCATCATTCTCAACGGCGATGATCTCGTCATATACCTTTGTGTTAAGTGTGTCAGGAACAAATCCTGCACCGATTCCCTGTATCTTGTGTGCTCCTGAAACGCCCTTTGAGAGGACTGGTGATGTGGCAGGCTCAACAGCGATGACCTTTACATCTGGATTCTTCTCCTTCAGATACTCGCCAACGCCTGTGATAGTTCCACCTGTTCCGATACCGGCTACAAATACATCTACCTTTCCGTCTGTATCCTCCCAGATTTCAGGACCAGTTGTGAGTCTGTGTGCCTTTGGATTGGATGGATTTACGAACTGGCCAGCTACAAAGCTGCCAGGGATCTCCTTTGAAAGCTCATCAGCCTTTGCGATGGCTCCCTTCATTCCCTTTGTTCCGTCTGTGAGAACTATCTCAGCACCGTATGCCTTGATGATGTTACGTCTCTCAACGCTCATGGTCTCAGGCATAACGATGATCGCCTTGTAACCCTTGGCTGTTGCTATGGATGCAAGACCGATACCTGTGTTGCCTGATGTAGGCTCGATGATGGTTGCGCCCGGCTTAAGTGTGCCGTCCTTCTCCGCATCCTCGATCATCTGGAATGCGATCCTGTCCTTAACACTTCCTGCTGGGTTAAAGTACTCCAGCTTCGCAAGGATATTTGCCTTGAGATCATTCTTCTTCTCTATGTTTGAAAGCTCCAGAAGTGGAGTCTTACCTATAAGCTCTGCTGCGCTCTTATATATATTACTCATATTATCGTACCATTACCTTTCCTGATATTTATTATGTTCACTATTTGTAGTCTTCTCTTATATTCTACTCATTGTCCGTCTGTTTTAAACGACGCTGGGCTTCAACATGTCATTCAAAATGTCATCCAAAGCCAGCGCCGTCGTATATTCATTATTTATATCGATTACTCCTGAATTGCCTTGAATGCCTCGTCAAGATCCTCGATGATATCGTCTATGTTCTCAGTACCGATTGAAAGTCTGATCGTGTTCTGCTTGATTCCCTGATCGATAAGCTCAGCCTCGTTCAACTCTGAGTGAGTTGTTGATGCCGGGTGGATAGCCAGTGACTTAACATCAGCGACATTTGCAAGAAGTGAGAATATCTCCAGGTTATCGATGAACTTCTTGGCTGTCTCTGCATCGCCCTTGATCTCAAATGTGAAGATCGAACCACCGCCGTTAGGGAAGTACTTCTTATACAGTCTCTGCTGCTCAGGATCTGTGGATACTGAAGGATGGTTTACCTTCTCAACAAGTGGATGGTTGTTCAGGTACTCAACTACCTTGAGTGCATTTGATACATGTCTCTCAACACGGAGTGACAGTGTCTCAAGTCCCTGAAGGAATATCCATGAGTGTATTGGTGAGATCGTAGCACCTGTGTCACGGAGAAGGATAGCTCTGATCCTTGTGACAAATGCTGCAGGACCTGCTGCGTCTACAAAGCTTACACCGTGGTAGCTCTCATTTGGCTCAGTGAGCTGTGGGAACTTGCCTGATGCCTTCCAGTCGAAGTTACCGCTGTCGATGATGACGCCACCGATAGTTGTTCCGTGTCCACCAATGAACTTTGTCGCTGAGTGAACTACGATGTCCGCACCGTACTCGATAGGTCTTACAAGGTATGGTGTTGCAAATGTGCTGTCGATCACAAGTGGAATCTTGTGTGCGTGAGCGATCTTTGCAATTGTCTCGATATCTGAAACCTCTGAGTTAGGATTTCCAAGGACCTCGATGTAGAGGGCCTTTGTGTTCTCCTGGATAGCATCCTCAAATGCCTGTGGATCAAGTGGATCAACGAATGTTGTATCTACATTGTAATCCTTGAGTGTATGTGCAAGGAGATTGTATGTTCCGCCGTAAATATTCTTTGCTGCTACAATGTGGTCTCCTGCAAGTGCAAGGTTCTGAATTGTATATGTAACTGCTGCTGCGCCTGAGCCAACTGCCAATGCTGCAACGCCACCCTCGAGGGCTGCGATTCTTCTCTCGAATACATCCTCTGTTGGGTTTGTAAGTCTTCCGTAGATGTTGCCGGCATCCTTGAGTGCAAATCTGTCAGCTGCATGCTGTGAGTTGTGAAATACGAATGACGATGTCTGGTAGATTGGTACCGCTCTTGCATCCGTAACTGGGTCTGCTGTCTCCTGTCCTACGTGTAACTGTAATGTCTCAAACTTTAAATTTCTCTCTGCTCTTGTCTTCTTTGCCATGATCTTATTCTCCTTAAATTCAAATATTTTATCTGTCATGCGCACCTGCCCATTCATCTTGTCATGTATATGAGCTCATGTGGCATTATACTCTTCTTTATTATTCTCTGTCTATTATGTATGATCTGTTATTTATATCTGTGTCATGATTATTTGTTCTGTGTTTGATTTAACAGCAGCAACACATGACTTCTATGCAACACATTCGTCTATCTTCATTAAGGTACTGTGGTTTAAATGTCCTTCCCAGCATATCAACACCTCTTTCTCGATTTTCGTCTTTGAACTTTGACTTGATCGTATCATTTCTGTGATTATTTTTGCTTTTCACATAATTCCTACTCGTAAACTATGAATTAAGCATAGCTGTATATTACAGCCTAATTCCCACTTTGTCAATAGGTTTTTTATGAATTATCTTGATTGTTTTTTTTCAGATGTTATAATAGACATGTAAATGATGTAAAATCATCAGTAAATACAGGCATTTGGGAGGTTTATATTATGAAAGTATCCACAAAAGGACGTTACGCTCTGCGTTTTCTTATAAATATAGCATCGAGGACAGACGGCAAGCCAGTGAGCATCAAGGATGTTGCCGCACAGGAGGAAATATCCGAGAAATACCTTGAGCAGATCACTTCTATGCTGAACTCCGGCGGGCTGGTGAAGAGCACCAGAGGACCGCAGGGAGGCTATCTTCTAAGGAAAGCACCGGAGGACATAACTGTTGGAATGGTTTTAAGGCTCACTGAGGGCGGCATATCTCCTGTTGCGTGCCTTGATGCAGATGAATTCCAGTGCGACCGCGAGGCAAGATGCTCCACCATAGGTCTCTGGCGCAGACTGGACAAAGCGATCCGGGACGTGGTAGACACCACCACCATCGCTGACCTTGTGGCAGAAAGACCTGAGGCGGCAGATAACTATTGCATTTAAATCATATATACATGCTTTTGTTATATTTTTTATACTTTTGACTTCAACAGCCGTATGACCTCCTCAACATACGGCTTCACGCCTTCCCCAAGGAACACATCTTCCGGCATCTCAAATCCGTGTTCCTCACGGTACATATAATACCTGTTATCTATGTATTCACCATATTTTTCATAGAGATCATATACCTCCATGGTTCCGAAATCATCCAGCATCGTCACTGTCTTCACAAGTATGCTGTCACAGAAATCCTCGGCTATCTCCTCCACACCCATGCACAACATTTCCTCGGTGGGGCTTTTTTTATCTATGGAATATATCTGATCCATATACAGCATTTCACCACTTCCCAGGTCAATACTGCCAGCATCGCCATCTATAGACCATACCCTCGCATTATATTCCTTTGTCAGCTTTTCGCCTCTAAAATCCCAATATTCGATACCGGTCAGCTCTTCGCCTTCGGTGACAAGCTCAAAGCTGTTCTCCATGCACATCAGGACTTCGCCATCAATTCTCTTGTTATGCTTTTCTCTATCCCGGCGAAGTTTCAGCCGGTGATTATACAAGTCCTCAGCGTTTTCTATGAATCTCGTAACGCATGTATACAGACATCGGATATCCTCCCTGTCCAGATCGATCAGACGGTAAAAATGTGCACTGTCAGGAACTACCCCACAATTTGTTCCTATCTCCAGCTCATACCGATCCGGCTTGTCACACTCCGGGGATCTCTTTATCCTTCTGAGAACATATCCATCCTCCACATGTGTCCCCTCCGTCCCAAGACACAGCACTTTTTCGTACGGATCTCCGCTATTATTCCTCACGATCTGGGCATCTTCCATGTCTGAATCAAGTATAGTCCGTATATCCGTCTTGAGCTGCCGGACATTTGGGAAGTCGTATGCCGCCGCATTTATCAGAGTCTCCCACACCTCTCTATCGTTTTCTTCGATATCTCCAGCCTTATCCTTTTCTGTATTTTCCAGGTTATTTCTCTTGCTTACAAGGAGCTGCATATGATAGTCAAATGACAGTATTTTATTCTCACCATTCTCAATGTCGAGTATATTATCTCCGTTCACGGCCTCCATATCCGGGCGTGTATAGCAGAGCTTATATGTGCCATTCGTCCAGCAGAAAATATCGTTAAAAAGATGACCGAGATAATCATCGTCATGCTTGCAGCCACTCTCGCGTATAAACTTATATCCCTGTCTCATATCCTGTGCCCCCTCACACTCGCATTTATTTACAAAAAAATAATACCCTGTCCTTGCGGACAGGGTAAGTGAACCTGTGGTGTAAAATTTTCACTCTTACTTGTGAGCCATTGTCTTGATCTCTGTGTCGATCTTCTGTACGAACTCGTCAAGTGGAAGAACTGTTGTGTCAGCCTCACCGTGAAGTCTGTATGATACTGTTCCGTTCTCAGCCTCATTGAATCCGATTACGAGAAGGTATGGAACCTTCTGAACCTGACCCTCACGCATACGATAACCAAGCTTCTCTGCTCTGTCATCAAGCTCTACACGAACGTCGATGGCATCAAGGGCATCAACGACCTTGTGAGCATAAGCCATAAGATCCTCGTTGTCTGTCTTTACAGGCATAACTCTTACCTGTACAGGTGCAAGCCATGTTGGAAGATTGCCCTTTGTCTCCTCAAGGATGTAAGCCATGAATCTGTCGAGAGATCCAAGGATAGCTCTGTGGAGAACTACAGGGGTCTTCTTCTCGCCGTCCTTGTCGATATACTTCAGATCGAACTTGGCTGGCAGACAGAAGTCAAGCTGACATGTCGAGAGTGTATACTCATTTCCTACGGCCGGCTTAACATTTACATCAAGCTTTGGTCCGTAGAATGCAGCCTCACCGATCTCCTCTGTGTAATCGATTCCTATATCATCAAGAACTCTTCTGAGTGCATTCTCTGCTTTGTTCCACATCTCATCGTCATCGTGATACTTTACCTTGTCCTCTGGGTCACGGAGTGACAGTACGCATCTGTAATCTGTGATTCCGAAATCCTTGTATGTGTCAAATATGAGCTTAACAACTCCTGCAAACTCTTCCTCGATCTGGTCTGGTGTCACAAATATATGTGAATCGTTCTGACAGAAGTGTCTTCCTCTCTCAATACCCTTGAGTGTACCACTTGCCTCAAATCTGAAGTCGTGTGCGATCTCAGCGATCCTGATAGGAAGATCCTTATATGAGTGCATCTTGTTTGCATATATCATCATGTGGTGCGGGCAGTTCATTGGACGAAGTACAAATGACTCTCCCTCCATCTCCATTGCCGGGAACATGTTGTCCTTGTAGTGATCCCAGTGACCTGATGTCTTGTAGAGGTTTACTGTACCTACACAAGGTGTCATAACGTGGAGATAGCCAAGCTTTCTCTCCTTGCGCTTGATGTAGTTCTCAAGCTCCTGCCATACTGTATATCCCTTTGGAAGGAACATTGGAAGTCCACGTCCTACAAGGTCATCGACCATGAAGAGCTGCATGTCCTTGCCGATCTTTCTGTGGTCTCTCTCCTTTGCCTCCTCAAGTAACTGAAGATGCTCCTCAAGCTCCTCCTTTGTAGGGAAGCACACGCCATATATTCTCTGGAGAACCTTGTTCTTGCTGTCGCCCTTCCAGTAAGCTCCTGAATGTCTGATGAGCTTGAAGTTACGGCAAAGCTTTACATTGTCTACGTGAGGTCCACGGCAGAGGTCTGTGAAATCACCCTGCTCATAGCATGTGATCGTTCCATCCTCAAGTCCATTTATAAGATCGAGCTTGTACTCGTCATCCTTGAACATCTCAAGAGCTTCTTCCTTGGATATCTCCTTGCGGATGATCTTCTTGCCGCTCTTGGCAATCTTCTTCATCTCTTTCTCGATGGCTGCGAGATCTTCCTCGCCTCTGATAACGTCATCGCCGAGATCTACATCATAGTAGAATCCTTCTGCAACTACCGGTCCTACCCAGAACTTTGCCTGTGGGTACAAATGCTTGATAGCCTGTGCCATAAGATGTGCACAGGAATGATTCAGTGTCTTAAGCTGTTCGTCTTCTTTGAAATTAACCATGTCAGTTCTCCTTCTTACTTCTTATAAAGTGAAAATACGTTGCAGACGCAGCAGACATCAATATATCTGCCCGGCGTCTGGTTATACATGAGCTTTCTGTAACAACTAAAAAAGCACCCCTAGATATAATCTATCTAAGGGTGCGTATGCACGTTTCCACCTTAACTTTTAACTCAATTATGCCTTTAACGCAGCTACGCGGTGACGCTTATATCGCGCACGGCTCGGGAGTGGTCTTCATGTGATATATCATAAGCTGCTCCCACCATATGTTCAGGATTAATATCTGGTCCACATATGCAGCTCTCTCTGGATGCATCCATCACACTACTCTTTCCGTCTATGCCTTTGTCATATCTGCCACCTAGTGTAGCACGATATATTTTTTTTCACAATAGTATTTTTTATTTTTTTGCCTTTATTTTTTCAACCATTTTCAGCCAATCAAACAGCCAACAGACTTCTCTCTACCTCATCTCCATGGAAAGACTCATATCCTGGCCGTCCACCACAAGAGTTCCCATGCTGCCGCATACCACAGGCATCATCGGTGACAGGTGTCCGAGATCCACATCCATCACAACAGGCACATTGTATTTTCCTATGATTCCCAGCACAGCCTGATATTGGTCAAGGCCCATCATCTCCTGTCCGAACTGCAGCGGTCTGCCGATCATAAAGCCCTTACAGTATCTGAACCATCCTCCGTTGTCCATCTGCCACATAGCACGTCTTATGGACATAACGTTCAGATCGCAGGACTCGAGAAACCAGATAAATCCATCATCCTTATATCTCTCAAGGAATTCGCCAACATGGTCAAACTTTGTTCCTATAAGGTTCACCAGACAATCCATGCAGCCACCTATCATTCGCCCGCTCACCTGGAACTTCTCTGGATAGCCCTTTATCACCCTCGGCTCCGTGATGTTGTACGGCAGGAATGGATGCTCTTCATCCCTGAGGGACTCCTTCTCCCATCCGTCGTATCCTGCAAATGACAGTTTCTGTCCCTGAAGGACCGCCATAGCATCCGCAACTGATCGGTGCCACGGCTCCTGTCCAAATGCCGCCGCACACGGACCATATATGGATGCCGTATCGCACAAAGTGGTGAGCAGGAACGTGAGGTTTGTATTGTCCGAATATCCCATGAACCACTTAGGGTCTGCTGCCCTCAGCCTGTCAAAATCAATATAGTTAAGTATCTCACACATGAGCTCACCGCCGCCGCAGGATATGAGTGCATCGTTCTTCTCCGATGTGTAATAGTCATTTATCTCCTGCCCGCATAGTTCTGGCTTATTGCTGATTCCTATGCCTTCTCCGACATAACAGTTTGGCCCGATCTGTATACCAAAGCCCATATTCCTGAAGTTCTCCTGCGCTCTGCCAAATGCAGTCTTATACGGTTCTGTATCACAGCCAAATGATGGCGCAACGAAACCTATCGTATCGCCCCTTTTTATAAATTTCGGAAATCTCATATATTATCTGCAGGTATCCCTGCCTACCTCCTTCTACATAAGCTTCAATATCCACTCCACCACGAACACGGTCACACATGCCGCAGCAGCGACAACTATAAGTCCCTTTTGCTTTATTCCAAGTATGAGTGCAACCGCAAATCCACACACAGCGCTTATGATACTCTCCGTACTGTATAGTATAGACGGAAGTGTAAGTGCCGTGAGACATGAATACGGCACATAATAGAGGAATGAATTGACGAATCTGTTCTCTATCTTCTTGCGGAACGCCACCAGCGGCACCATTCTTATGAGGTAGGTGACGACCGCCATGGTTATTATATATATGTATATATTCATCACTGCACCTCCTTTTTCTCAGCAGTTCCCACAGGGAAGAATATAGCCCCTATCACAGAGGCTGCCACCGTGCTTATGATTATGGCAATTCCAGTCGATATAAACTTGAATATCGGAACGTAATACAACACGCATGATATGGCAGCAGCCACAAGTGCCACTATGGCAACCGGTCTGGACTTCCTGGCAACCGGCATGACTATGGCGACGAACATTCCGTAGAGCGCCAGACTGAGTGCGCTGCTGATTGACTTTGGAAGAAGTCCTGAGGCAATCGCACCGAACAGGGTTCCGCCTGTCCAGCCGACTATCGGCAGCAGCTGAAGTCCTATCATATAGCCAAATGTCAATTCCTTCACATGTCCCATGGCAACCGCAAATATCTCGTCAGTATTTGCAAATGCGATCACAAGCCTCTCCTTGATGCCCACTGCCTCTCCAAGCTTCTGCGAGAGTGACAGACTCATAAGGGAATATCTCAGATTGATTATGAACTGTGTGAGTATCATCTCAACCAGCGTTCCCCCTGCAAGAATGATCTTGAGTCCGGCAAACTGTCCCGCACTGGTTACATTTGTCAGGCTTATGATGACCGCCTGAAAACTTGTGAGTCCTCCTTTCACCGCCAGCAGGCCAAAACTAAAACTTACCGCGAAATACCCCAATGCTATCGGTATTCCATCCTTTAATCCTTTTCTAAATTCCATCTCTAATACTACTTCTTTCGTTACAAATTTGTGTTATCTCTTTCGTCTGCGTCCCCCACAGTCGTAGCACTTCACATACTTCCACACAAGCCTCTCCTTAAAGTTCAGACTCCAGTACGTGTATGCCCTTATCTTATTATAAAGCTTTCTTGCCATCTTTAACTGCTCGTCATCCGGTACGATCTGTCCGTACACAGCAGCCTGAACGCAAGCCACAAATGTCCTGAACTCATCTCCGCCTACAATCTTCACCCGTTCAGTCACAATATCCGCATATTCGCTGTCATCTGAGCCTACACCATCCGTTAGTCTGGCAAATGTGAGCATATCCCACATGGCAGCCGACATCTCATGCACGGCAGCTATACGGTCTCTTCCAACAAGCTTGCGCCTACGCCGCGTAACGAGCACACGTCTTCTCAGCATGACCGAAGCCATAAGGAGCATCGCCACCGATATGACTGACGCTGCTATCTTAAACGTTCTGCTGTCAAACAGCTCCGACAGGCCATTTGCATCACCGGAGCCACCACCTCCGGCCTGGTTCTGTCCATTTCCACCATTATCACCTGTGCCACTGTTTCCAGAATTGTTCTCAGTTGTATCCTCACTCACTGAGGATGCATGTTTTTCCGTAGTCACATCAGCGGCATCTTCTCCATCATCATCCGTGCTCTCCTCCGAAGCTTTTGTCGTGATCTCTGTTGTTATCTCTGTTGTTATATTCTCCGTGGTGAGCTCAGTGTCTCCGCCGCTTTGATCATCATCCTTGTCCTGACCATTCTGTGATCCTGAGTTGTCCGGTTCATCCGGGATACCAAGGGTATCTGCCCTGTTGCCAAGCGGGGTGGCATCAACTATCACCCAGTTCTCAGCATCCCTCTCATATGCCTCGATCCACGCATGGCTGTACTTTTCAAGTATATATGCATGATATGTTCCATCCGCCTGCCTCGTCCACGCCGATGAAGGCACCACATAACCTGTATTGTATTTTGTCGGTATTTCCATGGTTCTAAGACCTATCGCAGCCGCAGAGGCGTAATGCACACAATACCCCTCATGGCCAGTGTATAGCGCATACAGAACCGGATCCACGTCCGATGCAAAAGGCTTTGGCGATATCGTATAAGACATATGCTGTCTTATATACTCGACCACCTTATCCACAACGGCACTATCATCTGTTCCTGCATTCTTAGTAAGTTCCTTTATCGCCTTTCCGTATCCACTGAATGTATCACTGTCGTACTTGATCAGTATCTCGCTGTCCGGGCTGTATCCTATATCCCTGTTTCTCCATGTACCATTGTCGTATACGACATAACTTCTGGCTTTCACGTATAGATTGCCATCTGGCTTCTCATTTCTCGTTATCTCGTCCACAACCTCATCAGTCGGTTTCACCTCAGAGCCGTCAACCTTATAATATGTTGAGTAACCTTTTCCAGAGTCCCCAGAAAAGAAATATTCCACATTTTCAACCATCTCCACAAGCACACCTTGAAATTTTACGCCACGCTCATACGCGGCTGAGTATACCAGCATGGCCGTTATAATGCAGGCTGCAAGGGAGATAAGCGGAACCACAACATTCCATTTTATTGATAACGGCTGACCATTTCTCATGAGTACATATCTTGCAACTATGAGTGACAGAACCGTGAGTACGATTCCAGCCGGACTCACATGTACGTCCAACATGGCTCCTGCCGCCATGAACAGAAATGCAAGCCCGACGCCTATCAATATACTGCTGCACCTAAATATCATATATGCGGCAAAAAACATGGCTACAGCCGTGACAAACAGAATAAACTCGTACATCGCACCTACACTTATGTAGTCGAGATCCACAGCTCCTGTCCTGACTCCATATGCCATTTTTATCTCGTAAGCAATGCTATATATCATACCTCTTCCGCCGGTGTAAAGCATCTTTCTTCGGGCAAGTCCCCATACCAGAAGCGTACACACCGGAACAAGTATGTCTGTAAGTCTTTTTTCTTTTCTAAGTAGATACCAGCAGCTGTACACAGCCGCTATGACCAATCCTCCGATCACACATAACATCATAAGATTGGTCGGTTCCATATATTTATATATATCTGAGCTAAATGCTATATCCCCCACCAGATACGCAATTCCTGATGAAAGCATCCACACCGCCAGGCCCAATATAATCTTCAAATCTGCACCTCTATCTGCAACTACATCTGTAACCTCACCTAAACTGTGAGACAAATATGAGTAATATCTTCCTTCAATGTCTCAAATTTAACATGATATCTGTCATCCCCGCACTGTATATTTCCTTTCATATCAACATCTATAAAACTGGTGAAATCCTCGCCGCGATACTTCTCTCTGTACATGCCTATCACATCATACCAATCCATACTTCTCGCATCTACATAGGACATCCGAGCTGCCGCGTCATACACATCCTCTTCTTTTATTATCCTGTACCTAGTTATAGACATTTTCTCAGGATCATACCACGCTATAAAATGCGGTACCCTGATATCTATAAGTGAAAAACTTAAAGATACCATAGACTCAAGCGCTGCCGACATGGCATGCCCATAATTCTTGCAGTCCTTTCCATTGAGGTTTACACATATAATGACAGGACACGACAATGTTTTGTTCATATCTCTCACCATTATCTCATCCTGTCTCGCTGTCAGTTTCCAATGTATATTTCTCACACTGTCACCCGGTCTATACTCTCTGACCTGATAAACTTCGGAGGAGTCATCCCCCCGTATATCTGCATGATATACATCACTGTCAGTCACAAAGTCTCTCGTTTTTTTCGTGATATTTATAGGCATAAGGTAACACTGCGGCAACACATATACATTTGCCGAGTTCTTTATCTTCTTTTTTATATAGAACATATGAAATGCATCATACACCCTCACATCTGCCGCTGCGATCTCATATCTGCCGCTGACAGCAAGGGACATAGCCCCCTGACATACCCCATTTTCATTGTCAATCTGCCTAAAAGTGCTGTTCTGTTTCTTCTTCATACCCGCTGCCATGACCTTGAAAACTGCTGACACATAAGGTACCTGACCTGAGTTCGATCTCACGGTAAGTTCAGGATGAAATGTTCTGTTCTTCTCAACCACCGGTATGTTCATCTGCATACTTATGCCTGTCCTGAAAAACCTGGTAAACAGCCCCGCAAGGAGGCATACCATGACTGCCAGCATAAGTGCAGCCACGTAGAAATAAGCCTCTTCCCGATTAATGATTCCTATATATATGCAGACCAGGATCAGTAAAATATATATTATTCCTCTTTTCATAATCTACCCACTATCTCCGCATCCTGCAACGGACTATCTTTTTGGACTGTTTCTTCGTCTCACAGTTGGCTTATACACATGCTCCATGATGTCCTTGAGCACAGCCTCCGGGGTAATATGGTTTACCCTCGCCTTGGCATTCAAAATGATCCTGTGCCGCACAACATCCTTCCATACCATCTGAACATCCTCAGGTATGACAAAATCTCTTCCGCTTATATATGCCCAGCTCTTCGCCATCTTCGTGAGGGCGATTGTTCCTCTTGGACTGACTCCCAGTTCAAGGCTAGGGTTGTCCCTGGTCTCCGTTACTAGCTGGCCTATATATGTGTACACCTCATCGCTGACCTTCACCTGTGTGACTTCCTCTCTGATCATGCGAAGCTCTGCCGCACCGATCACCGGATGGATCTCCTCAAATCCATTGGCTGATGTCCTTCCCTTGACTATATCCAGTTCGTTCTCTATGGATGGATAACCAAGCTTTAAGCACACCATGAATCTGTCCAGCTGGGAATCCGGAAGGAGCTGAGTTCCGGCGCTTCCTATCGGATTTTCCGTTGCTATAACTATGAACGGTTCAGGAACAGGATACGTGACACCATCCACTGTCACATGCCCTTCCTCCATAACTTCCAGAAGTGCCGACTGTGTCTTAGGTGATGTTCTGTTGATCTCATCTGCGAGGAAGAGATTGCACATCACAGCACCCGGTCTATACACAAATTTGTTCGTTGCCTTGTCGTACATCGTAAATCCTGTTATATCCCCCGGTAATACGTCCGGTGTAAACTGCATTCTCTTGTTCTCAAGCCCCATTGCATTTGCAAATGCCAGAGCCATGGTCGTCTTTCCAACTCCCGGAACATCATCCATGAGTATATTTCCACCAGCGATTATAGATGCCATTATCTTGGCAACACATATGTCCTTTCCAACAACGACCTTCTTTACTTCCTCTATAACGTCAAGCACCTTACCATTGTAATTCATACCTATCTCCATTTATCTTAATTTATCTCTATTTACCGAAATACTATATCTATCTGTTTCACATTCAGACCTAATATATACATATATCGGGAGGACACAGCACGCTTCCTCCCGATATTTCATATTCAATTCATAAGCTGTGATTTTACTGTCTCTATGTTTCCCATTATGACTCTGTATGTATCATTGTCACCATAGATCCCGTATATCTCCTCCGCCGCCAGCTCGTAGTACTTGAGCGCCTGTACAAGATCTCCCTGTCTGTAAAAAGTCTCCGCCATAGCTGACAGCGCCGCACTGTAGTGATATCCGCGCTCCCCCATAAGCTGATATCGCCTGACTGCCTCAGCAAGTCTGTCCTTCGCCTCATCCAGCCTGCCCGCCCTGAGAAGACTCTCACCGAGGCTCACATAGATTGTAGCTATCTCGTTTCCCGCCTTATCATGTCTCTCTATGATGACAAGTGCCTGTTCAAATGAATCAACAGCCTTGTCAAAATCCCCCAGATCCTGATAGAGCATGGCAACATTGTTGTAATATGTTGCCATCAGTATATCATAAGGACTCACCTGTCCCTGGTATATATCTCTGACCTGCCTGAAATAGGCCAGTGCCTCCAGAAGATTTCCAGCGGCTCTGTTGGTATTTGCCACATTCATCAGCGTTGTTCCGTATGGCACAGTATCGTCTATCTCCATCTTCTCCGCCAGCCTTATCACCTGTCTACAGAAATAGAGTGCTTTGTCATACTCCCCTGTAGACCGGTGAAAGCTGATAAGTTCATTGTATATGGCCTGCATGGTTTCACGATCTCCGTCATACTCAGCCTCGCTCAGTGCCTGCGTCAGATAACGCTCAACCTCAGATATTCTGTTTTCTGCAAACAGCTTGTCCAGTCTGCCAAATATTTCATTGATGTTCATCCGGTCTTCCTCCGCTAAATAACGACCTCATTTGTCCATCATAACACAACGAGATTTGCCTTGTCTATATTGCCTGCTTCAAAGTTAACCGCATTGTCGAGGGTTGTCCTGCTTATCGCCTCCAACGCCTCCTCCGTCAGGAAGCCCTGGTGTGAAGTCACTATTACATTTGGGAAAGAGAGAAGCCTTGCTGTTATGGATGTCTCCAGGATATCATCTTCCCGGTTCTCAAATACATTTCCTGTCTCTTCCTCGTACACATCAAGTCCCACGCCGAAAAATTTTCTACTTCTTATGCCTGCTATCAAATCCTCAGTTTTGATCAACGCCCCTCTAGATGTGTTCACCAATATCACCTTATCCTTCATCTGAGCTATGGTGTCTGCATTCACCAGATGATATGTGTCATCTGTGAGTGGACAGTGCAAGGATATGAGATCGGATACTCTAAAAAGTTCCTGAAGCTCCACATACGTCACAAAGTCCAGCTCCGGGTTTTTATACATATCATAAGCTATGACTTTCATCCCAAATCCATGACATATCCTCGCCATGGCTGCTCCTATCTTGCCAGTTCCAACTATTCCCGCTATCTTACCGTGAAAATTCATCCCCGTAAGTCCAACAAGACTGAAATTGTTCTCGCGAACCTTTATATAGCTCTTGTGCAGCTTTCTGTTCACTGCCATTGCCAGCGCCATGGCATGCTCAGCAACTGCCTCAGGTGAATAACCGGGAACTCTGAGCACCGTCATGCCACATTTTTCTGTGGCGTCAAGATCTACATTGTTGAATCCTGCACATCTCATGAGTATGAGTTTTACGCCGACCTCGCTCAGCGCATTTACAACAGCTGCGCTCACATCCGAGCTCACAAATGCGCATATAGCCTCATATCCTCTTGCCAGTCTTGCTGTTCTCACCGAGAGATCTGCCTCCACATAATCTATGCAAAGCTGTGGGTATCCACCTTTTATGGCATCAAATGAATCTCTGTCATACTTTTTTGTATCGTAAAATAAAATATTCATAAGCTTTTGTCTCCTCATCATAATTATCGTGATTTTCATTTGTAGTATACCACTTTTACTTCCTATTTATCAGAAAATCTATTTTATCAAAAACCTCATTAAAAAGGGACGTACAGAATCATCTGATCCCGCACGTCCCGATCTGTGTCCATTTTCTTTGAAAGTACGTTACACTGAACCGTGATGACCGCCTCCCGACAATATTGCCGTGAGTCCCTGTGTCGGCACACCCACATTGTCGTCATAGAACACATTCGGCAGGGTAAGTGTCGCCTCGTAGATCTTTCCCCTTCTACATGTCACAAACGATCCGTTCATCTCCTCTGCCATCTTCTGGCATGTCAATGTTCCAATGTGTGTACTCTCTGCCCTGGCACTCTCAGCACTTATATAATTTCTAAAAAATATCCTTACTCTGCGGACATCAACATATACTCTAACATCTATCGGCTTAGTTTTGTCTGAATATTTCCGTATATTGGTAAATACATTGTCGGTTATCCTCTTCATCCCCTGTACATCCACCGATATCTCCGCTTCCCTATCTGATATGTCGACATTGAACTGGTATCCATTCTCTCCGAGAAGTACCATGTACTCTCCAAGCATCTGATTGAGGAACGGTCCCGCCTGGAATGTCTCCATATTAAGCTCATCACTGCTCTTGGAATATACATAGAAATATCTGAACATTTTATCGGACATCATCCTGAGCTGTTCTGCCTTCTCCGAACTTATCCTGATGTACTCATCAAGTTCCTCCTGGGAGGAGTATTCCTTATTCTTCATAAGCTCAAGATATCCCGCCATGACCGTGAGCGGGGTTCTGATGTCATGCGCCATGGCCGTTACCAAATCACTGTTTGCCTGCCATGCCTCTTTCTCTCTGCTCAGCTGTTCTATGATGGTTGCCCTCATAGTGTCTATATTCTCCGCAAGCAGACATATCTCATCCTGTCCCTTTATCGTAATAGGTCCATTGATGTCCACATTCTTTATATCCATGACCTGATTGGTAAGTTTCCTGAGTCTTCTTATCTCTCTTCCAAAATAATATATTATTATCCCTATAAACAGCATACTGCAGAGCACAAATATCGCTACCCTACCGACTTCTTTCAACGTGTCATCCGAATAATCTACTATGCACACATCGAATACGCCATCCCTGAACAGAACTGGGTAGAAATCATAATCCGCTTCCTGCCCCCCGGTATCCTCCGCATATTCCGATGTCTCCGGCTTCTCCATTACTGCAGTACCGCCGCTCGCTCCATTTGTCGCATTGCTCTGTTTCTTTGTAACACCGCTATTTTTGTTTGTTGTTGTGCTGTTGCCATTGTTCTGTCTTCTGATCTTCCTTATGGTACCTTGATTGTCCTGGATCAGGATTACCATCTCTCCCGTAACAGAATTGGTAATCACGTACTTGTATGCACCACGCTTTTCTATCATCCACTGGGAATCAAACACTATATCATCATTGTTGTATATCAGTATATATACATTTTTATGCTTTCCCTGCCACGCCCTGAGCGCCCTGGAATCAGATGCCTTCATAGAATGACTGTTCACATAGGCGGCAAAGCTCTGGATCTGCTGCATAGAACGCTGCTGTACATTTGCATCACTCATGTAGACATTTGCCACATACCTGTCCAGTGCAAGCATCCCTGCAAAGAATGATATCACCGCCGTCAGAAGTCCCAGCACAACAACTATGAACATCTTGACCTTGAGCGTACGTCTGAATGTCTTATTCATATCAGTCTACCTGATATCCCTTTCCATATATGGTTCTTATGATCTCTGGCTGTGCGGAATTATCCTCTATCTTCTGTCTAAGTCTCAATATGTGCACCATGACCGTGTTGGATGATGATGGAAGATACTTCTCCTGCCATATATTCTCGTACAGTGCCTCCAGTGACCATGGCTTACCCCTGTGCTCAACAAGGAAGAACAGGAGCGCATACTCCTTGTCGGTGAGTTTTACGATCTCACCATTCTTAGTCACTATACGCTTAAATGAATCTATGCTTATGTTGCCCACTGTTATATTCTTGGCGTCGACCTCTGACTTGCCACGGTACACTCTGTATCTCCTTATAAGGGCATTTACCTTTCTGTTGAAATCATTCTGGGTAAATGGCTTTGGTAGAAAATCATCTCCGCCCACAACATACGCCTCATTTTGATCCGGTTCCTTTGTCTTTGCTGTGAGGAACAGTACCGGCACGGAAGAGAACTCCCTTATCTGCTCACACGCCTCAGTTCCAGACAGCTTTGGCATCATGATGTCCATGACTATGAGATCTATATCACTGTTGGCTCTGACTGTCTCCACCGCCTCAACTCCGTCTGCCGCCTCAACGACCTCATATCCGAGTCTCTTCAGATATATGTTGAGCAAAGTCCTTATATCCTGCTCATCATCCACCACGAGAACCTTTATTGATTCGTTCTCATTCATATTTTCTACTGTATTTTCCATATTCATGCTCCTTCGTCAAATATACACATTCATATCCATGCCGGCGCAGTAAGCACTGCACCAAAACTGTGTACATTATAACAAATAATCGTCTGTTGATTACATCTATTTAATCTTGTCAAGGAATTTTAAGCAAAACAAAGCCCTCTTACCTGTTGTGATAAGAGGACCTCGCCTTTTCTTTATAAAATGATTGGAAGAGCTATAGTTAGGTGTGTCTAACTATCTACGAGTATATCCAAATTTTACCTGTGTGTCAATACATTCAGGGATGTGTATAGTGATAACATTTATCATTTCGCCCTAACTCACTCTCCGCGCTGCAATTTTACGTTTAACATATCTGACTGCTCCCATTATCATATCCCTGTATACTCCCGGATTGAATATGAGCAGCAGTGGGAAAAGTTCAAGTCTTCCCGCAAGCATGTCAAACATCAATACATATTTGCTAAATCCCGTCAACATCCCAAAGTTCTGTGTTGGTCCAACCTGTGAAAGACCCGGACCTATGTTGTTGAGACAGGCTGCCACAGCTGTAAAGTTCGTCACCAGATCTCTTCCCTCAAATGACACCAGAAAAACAGATATAGTAAATATACCCATAAGTGTTATAAAGTACACGTTTACAGCCCTCACGACCTCGTGCTCCACCGGTTTTCCATCCATCTTTATCTTCTTGATATTCTTAGGATGAAAATACGAACCAAGTTCCTTTACCACCGTCTTGAACATGATTATCAGTCGGGACACCTTCATACCACCGCCCGTGCTTCCCGCGCAGGCACCGATAAACATCAGTATCACGAGCACAGTCTTACATGTCTGCGTCCACTGATCAAAGTCTGCTGATGCATATCCCGTTGTGGTTATGATAGATGCAACCTGAAACGATGCATGTCTCAGCGCATCCCAGGCATTTGACATGGTCTGCATAAGGTTGACAAATATTATTCCGATAGCTCCAAGGATTATCAGGAAGTATGTTCTTACCTCCTCCATGGACAGAGCCTTTCTAACATTTCTATATAGTATATAATAATAGAAGTTAAAATTCACGCCAAACAGCATCATGAATATTGTTACTACCCACTGTATGTAAGGCGAGAAACTTGTAAAACTGTCGTTCTTGATACCAAAGCCACCGGTTCCAGCCGTTCCAAAAGCTGTACAGAATGCATCAAACAGGCCCATTCGTCCAAACAGTAAAAGAACCACCTCAAGAAGCGTCATAGCAAAATATATTGCGTAGAGTATGCGCGCAGTGTGCTTAAGTCTTGGCACGAGCTTACCCACCGATGGGCCAGGGCTCTCCGCTTTCATAAGATTCATATTTGATCCTGATGCGCTGTTCATAGGAATGATTGCCAACAGGAATACCAGGACTCCCATTCCACCTATCCAATGCGTAAAGCATCTCCAGAACATCATTCCGTGGGACATCGCCTCAACATCGCTCAGGATACTTGCTCCTGTGGTTGTAAGTCCAGACACCGTCTCAAAAAGTGCATTTGTAAATGATGGGATCTCCCCAGATATTACAAATGGCATACAGCCAAATATACTGAGCAGTACCCAGCTAAATGCCGTAGCTATGCACCCCTCTTTCAGATATATAGTCTGATTCGATGGTTTTCTTATAGTCATAAGTGTACCCACTATCACACAGGCAAGGATGACCACAAGAAAGGCAAACCCTTCATGCTCCTGATATATAAGAGACGTGATACATGGTATGATCATCAATATTCCCTCGAGTCTCACGACCTGCCCGAGTATGTATATGATCATGGAATTATTCATAGCGCGCCTCCTAAGCCAGTATATCTCTTATATCTGTAAATCCCGTCTCCGTTGTAACTATCATGGCTGTATCTCCAATCTGTATGGAATCTTGTCCTGTAGGAAGAAGTATTGAACCATTTCTATTTATAAACGCGATAAGCAGATTCTTCTTGAGTTTTAGATCCTTGAGTGGAATATCCGTCACCTCAGACTTCACGTCGACCCTGAATTCTATCGCCTCTGCCCGCGAATCAAACATGTGATAAAGAGTCTCTATATTGTTGCTGTTAGAGTTCTGCTTTGCCCTGACGTATGCAACTATCGACTCTGCTGTGATACTGCACGGATAAACAACACTGCCAAGATCCAGACTGTTTATAACCTCGCGGAAATTGCTTCTGTTTATCTTGGTTATCGTCTTTGCATTTGAGTGCTTTCTCGCGTGCAGAGTGAGAAGGATATTCTCCTCATCTATTCCTGTCAGCGATACAAATGATTCGGTCTCGGCAAGTCCCTCCTCATTCAATATCTCCTGATCCGTTCCATCACCGTTTATGATGATAGCTTTTGGTAAAAGCACAGAGAGCTCCTCGCATCGTTTCTTGCTCTCCTCAATGATCTTGACAGATATTCCCATGTTGACAAGCTGTCCCGCCAGATAGTAAGCGACATTGCCGCCTCCTATTATCATGGTATCCTTGACTCTGGCAGTCTTAAAGCCTATATGCTCCATGAATTTTCTGGACATAGGTCTTGTTCCGACACATGACATTATGTCCCCTGCCTTGAGCACAAAATCTCCAGAAGGTATGTAAAACTCTCCTGCTCTCTCAACCGCCGCTATAAGTATATTGATAGGTTTCTGTTTATTCGCAAGATCCTTACCCAGATCAGCTATGCTCTTGTTGTCAAGGACATTCTTCTCCGGTATCTTGATCCTTGTCATCTCCGCCTGTCCATGTGCAAATGAATTGATCTCAAGTGCTGTCGGTAGATAGAGGACTCTAGACACCTCTATCGCGGTCTCAAGCTCAGGGTTGATGATCATAGTGAGTCCAAGTTTTTCCCTAAGATAACTTGCCTCCTTGCTATAGTCCGGATCTCGAAGCCTTGCTATGGTTGCACAGTCTCCAACCTGCTTTGCTATAGTGCAGCACAGGATGTTGAGTTCATCCGATGACGTCACCGCAGCAATAAGATCCGCATTCTGTATTCCGGCTTCCAGCTGTACGCTGTGATTAGCCCCATTTCCGACAACCCCCATCACATCATACTGATTGGAATATGTCGCTACCTTCTGCGGATCCTTATCTATGATCGTTATGTCATGACCTTCATTCGCCAGCTGTTTAAGGATCGCAACGCCAACCTTGCCACAGCCAACTATTATTATTTTCAGTCCCGTCTTCTTGCTTGATTTACTACCAAACACAGGTCTATCCTCCTTGAATATCTTCATATAACTAAGCAAAGTATAACATGAAGATTTTAAAAATCAACCATCGCAGCTTTTCTTTACTGAAACCTTATACGAACATCCTTATTATGCAGCAGACCAGAACAAATATCACAAATGCAATGCCCACTATCATATTCGTTTTCTTGCTGAAACCACGCGTAGGCTTCTTATATATACCATCATCATTTTTATCTTTTTTGCTCTTTCCCATCTGTTCCTCCTCTCTGCCTCGCAAGACTCATAAGTCTCTTTATGAGCAGATTTACATTTGTGTGGCGTTTCAGCGAATTCTCCCCGCTCCTTATGAAATCCCAGGACTCATCATAGGACATATCCGTAGTCTCCGTCTCATTCTCAAAGAAAAACTTCTCCAAAGATCCGGACTCCTCATGAGCTATAGAAAATTCAAGAGCCTTTCTGGTCTTGTCATGCTCATTGAAATTGGCATCTCCATGCAGAAAATGATCCAGATTACAGGAAAAATAATACGCCGAATATTTTACCTTCTTACTTCCGATCTTGATGGATGTAAGCGATGTGAGCACATCCAGATTGTCACTCTTTCTGTGATTTCTCTCCACGACATGAGCCGGAATACCCGTCACTATGTAATCCGGATAGTATACCGGATCATCTGTCTCATTGCCGCTGGCCGCCACCAGCGCATCATCTATATATACACCGTCCGTGTCTACAAAATGAACTATCTCCAGAATATCCTTTGGATATAATCCAGTTTGTTTCAAGAATGGACTGACCATTATCTCATCTATGAACCTCTCTATATTGTCCGGATATATACCATTCTTTGACGTTATATCTCCGCCGGCATGTCCATCGTCATTCATGACCATGGCAAATTCAAGCAATATATCAGGATCTATGTCCTCAAGCAGCTGTCCAAACGGAATCTCAAATGCATTTTTGTCGGACATTCCCTCGACCAGAAACAGCACGATCTTCTTCTTAGGTCGTTTCCCCATTATCAATCCCCGCCTTTCTGAACGCTGATACGACCTTGTATTTCTTGGTATTCCTATACAGCTCTTCGTCCTGTTCCCCCACAAGTATCTCTCTGAAATAGGTACTTCTCAGATTATTTGTGTTGCCAATCCCCTTCATCCTGATATACCTGTTCTCCGGATTGGTAGTCGTAAAGCATATAAAGTCCTTATCTATGACCTCCAACGGTCTCAGGTTATGCGATGTGAAAATAAACTGTCCCTTTCCTGATTCCTGGAATGTCTGCAGCACCTCCCCCAGCAGATACTCAAACACTCCTGCATCCAGCTCATCTATGGCGATCGTACACGACTGCTCATTGTACGCATCTATGATAAGGCTGAGCACTGACACGATCTTTCTGATTCCATCAGACTCATATCGAAACGGCATCAAAAGTCTTCCATCCGGCGCAGCATCGGCATTGTGCTCATTGCTCATATCTGATTCATTGCGGCTCGACACGATCTCCACAACATGCCCCATGCTGCCATCCTTCATCATTGTTGGAGAAAGCTCATGCATATTTACATTCAATCCCGGTACAATCTGACTGAGCACTATATTAATATTGTCAAACTGCGACTTGAGTTCTGAAAACACAAAATCCGGCATTATATTTGGCATGTCAGTCTTGAGCAGGTACCTGCCGCTCTGGGTATAAAGAGGAAGTCCATAGTTGAGCCTTATATATCCTGTAGACTTCGTATCCACCACATGAAGATAGAGCTGGCTGTAATACGCAAGCTCCAGCACGACCTGATAAAACTCCGAGTACAGCCCACAGTCATCAAATACCTTTGCAGCACCAAGGGAGAACACAAATGATGTTGATTTCTCCTCCGAAAGTCTTCTCACTATGTTCAGCTCATCCAGAGACTTCTTGTCACCCGCCACGAAAAACTTCTGCTTCGACACAGGGCCAAATGGTCTCTCATCCCCGGATGTATCTATGATCGGCTGCATTATGATCTTTCTGCCGTCAAAATCCCCTGACATGCTGAGTTTCTCGTCGCTTATCTTAACCCTGTACTTTGAGTGCTGCGAACTGCCGGCATCGTCTGCACCGTACTGTCCAAAGCCGCCAGGCTGTTCAGTTTCAACTGCCGAGAGTGCAAACTCATACACTGCCTTTCTTATATGCCCATCCGGGTACTGAAGATCAAATGTGAACTCAAGTCTGGACTTATCCTGTCCTTTTGCCACACATTCAGCGTATACTCCGGGTACTTCAACACCCATCATCAGCAATTTTAAAATAGCTAACGCCTCTATAAAACTCGTTTTTCCTGATCCATTCTGTCCATACAGCCCCAATATATCTGCTTCCGTTCCATACGGAACATATTTCTTTCCGCATGCAAATACTATCTCGCCATGCTCAACGCTCTTGAAATTATCAAGGACGGCCTTCTGTATCCTTATTGTAGGCAATCTGTCCCAATGGTCTTCTCTAAATTGTCTGATTCTCATTCACAGTCTCCTCAGATGTTATTGATTTAATACTGTAATTATATGTTTATCCACTTCATTCGTCAACAGACATCATTTTTTGAATTTTTTATTTTATTTTTCTTATCTCTTCTGGCCTTACCATTTCTATATCTTAGTGGAGACTCTCCCATAGCAGAAGAAAATCTCCTGATAAAATAGCTTACATTTTGATATCCCGATTTCATGGCAATCTCGGTCACCGACAGATCTGTGGACTCAAGCAGATGTCTAGCATACCTCAGTCTCACATAGTTCACATACTGGGTAAGTGTCATGTGAAATCTCTCGCTGAATAACCTTGACATGTATTTTTCTGACAAATGAAAATGTTCAGATAGCTCAGCAAGCCCTATGTTATCATGATAATTATCCTGTATATACAAAAGTATCTCCTTTTCCAGTTCACCTGATGCATTCCTTGTCAACTCTTCAAGCTGACTGTATTCAACAAGCAAATCCATCATCTGTAAAAGCCGGATCCTTACCTGTATCTGTCTGTGTGTACCCATCTTTCCATTCTCCTCCACAAGTTCATCAAGAATAGGTATGAGTTTTCCAAGCAGTTTTCGATCCGCCACCTCTGGTCTGAATCCCCGGGTGTGATTCCTGAGTGGGAAAAACACTTCATCCTCCAAGGCATCCTTGGTCTGAAATGATATAAATTCCAGAGGAAATATAAATGTAAAATAGTCCACAGGAGTGTCTGGGGCACTCATCATATGCAGCACTCCCGGACTTGCAATAAACACCGAGCCGTCTTCCCCTGTAAACTTCTGTCCATCAATCTCCACCGTAAGCGGACCTTTCCTCACATATATTATCTCCATCTCATCATGCCAATGGACCGGGATCTGAAATGCATGAGGAAAATATCGCATATGATACTCACAAAATGGATATTCTCTTGTTCCGTGCGGATGATTTTCCTTTAATTCTGCGTACATTGTTATCCCCTGATATTGATTTGTTATATATTGCGTTGCTTTTTATATCATGCAACTTCGTTATATTAACTCATATGTGGAATATGTGCAACTTTTAATTGAAATAGTACAAGATTCGAGCGGCACCAATGCGATATTATACAATTTAGTTATAACCCATGATTTTATACCCATCGCCAAAGGAGTACTGATTATATGAAGAAATTATCCGCACTTTTTATACCTATATGTTTTGAAACACTATTCTATATGCTGTCTGGCATGGTGGACACACTTATGCTCTCATCAGTGGGCGACTATGCCGTGGGTGCTGTCGGAACCGCCAACAGCTACATAGGCATGTTTATCATCATGTTCTCCATCATATCATCAGGAATGATGACTGTCATGACACAGAACATAGGTGCAGGCAGACCTGGCATCGCCTATCAGGCTCGTCAGCTTGGTCTTATATTTAATTCAGTCATAGGCGTGGGAATGTCCGTATTCCTGTTCGTCTTCTCCGGCGGCATTCTTGACATGATTGGAATAGCCGGAAATCTCAGGGAACCTGCCATGAGCTATCTTGAGATCGTAGGCGGAGGCTGCTTTCTGAACGCACTGATCCCAATATTTGCAAGCTACCTCAGAGCATTTGGACATACTAAGCAGCCTCTCATCGCTACCATAATCGGCAACCTTGTAAACTTCGCCTTAAATGCAGTTTTTCTCTTTGCGCTGCATAAAGGGGTGCAGGGTGTCGCTACAGCGACAGTCATATCCAAGGTTATCAACCTTGCAATTGTTATCTTTTTCTCCTGCACCCTTATAAAAGCAGGGAAAAATCCCGAAAGGCTTTCTAACAGAACTGTCCTTTCACAGATCATCAGAGTCGGACTGCCATCTGCATTCGAATCCGTTCTGTACAATGTCGCCATGATGCTGGTGGTCAAGTTTCTGAACCAGATGGATACTGACGGAATAAATGTCACGGCACGATCCTACGCAGTCCAGATAAGCAACTTCTCCTACTGCGTCGGCTCAGCGCTCGCCCAGGCAAATGCCATCATGACCGGATGGCATATCGGTTCCGGCGATATAGATGCATGTAAAAGAGATACCAAAAAGGCCGCCATCATCGGTGTGATCGTGGCGACCTGTCTTGAAACTTTATTTGCTGTCACAGCCCCATGGACCATGAGACTGTTCACCGACAACCCGGACATGGTTCATATTGTCACAAGGCTTCTTGCAATTGACATCATCCTCGAAGTTGGCAGAGTTACAAACCTTGTCTACGGCCAGGCTCTGAAAACCAGCGGAGATGCGGTATTCCCGGCTATCATAGCAGCAGTCTTTATGTACGTGTGTGCTGTCGGCGGTACATGGATGTTCGGCCTGCACCTTGGGCTCCTTGCAGCCGGCGCCTACATAGGCCTTACCTGTGACGAATGTGTGCGCGCAGTGGGTATGGTCCTGCGCTGGCGAAGTGGAAAGTGGACGGAAAAGAAACTGGTGTAATAATACACTAATACCAAACGTATTCCAGAATGTATCAACCCCATACTCCAGGCTTTTATCACAGGATTCCACCTATCATATACACCACAAATGCTGCAAGCCACGCCACAACACACTGCCAGATCACTACCATGACTGCCCAGCGGTGTCCCATCTCTCTCTTGATGGAGGCGATGGCTGCTATACAAGGCGAGTAAAGCAGGCTGAATACGAGCAGCGATGCGGCAGCTCTGGTTGTAATGGCTGCGGTCACTGATCCGTTAAACAGAATCTCGAGTGTGGATACCACGCTCTCCTTCGCCATGATACCGCTTATGAGCGACGTACATATTCTCCAATCGCCAAGTCCAAGCGGCTTAAATATCGGTACCAAAAGTCCGGCTATCGCAGCAAGTATGCTGTCCTGCGAGTCTTTCACCATATTGAGGTGCATATCAAAGCTCTGAAGGAACCAGATACATATAGTTGCAAGAAATATAACTGTGAACGCCTTCTGAAGAAAGTCCTTTGCCTTCTCCCACAGGAGCTGGCCTACGTTCTTCGCACCCGGAAGTCTGTAATTTGGAAGCTCCATGACAAAAGGAACCGCATTGCCCTTAAACAATGTGCTTCGGTAAATCATAGCTACGATTATTCCTATCGCAATTCCGAGGAAATAAAGCCCTGCCATAATAAGACCGCCCTTTCCAGGGAAGAATGCGCTTACAAAGAACGCATATATAGGAAGCTTAGCCGAACAGCTCATGTATGGAGTGAGCAGAATAGTCATCTTTCGGTCTCTCTCACTCGGGAGTGTCCTGGTTGCCATAACGGCCGGAACCGTACAGCCAAAGCCTATCAGCATCGGAACTATGCTCTTGCCGGAAAGTCCAATCTTCCTTAGCAGCTTATCCATGACAAACGCGACTCTTGCAATGTATCCACTGTCCTCCATAAGTGACAGGAAGAAGAACAGGGTAACAATTATTGGGAGGAAGCTGAGCACACTTCCCACTCCTGCAAATATTCCATCCATAACCAGGCTCTTGACCACCACATTTACATTTGCTGCGGTGAGAAGCTTTCCGACCTGAACCGTGAGTGCATCTATCCCCATCTCCAGAAGTTTCTGAAGTCCTGCTCCAATCACGTTAAATGTCAGATAGAACACCGCCAGCATGATACCTATAAAACATGGGATTGCGGTATACTTACCCGTAAGAATGCGATCTATCTTCTCGCTTCTGATCCTCTCCTTGCTCTCCTTTGGCTTAACTACGCAGTTTTCACATACCTTTTCTATGAAATTAAATCTCATATCAGCTATGGCTGCACTTCTGTCAAGTCCTCGCTCTTTTTCCATCTGGATTATAAGATGTTCTATCGTCTCTTTCTCGTTCTCATCAAGTCCAAGCCTTTCAAGTATGAGATGATCTCCCTCTATGATCTTGGTTGCAGCGAATCTAAGCGGCAGATCTGCTGCCTTTACATGATCCTCTATGAGATGCGCCACCGCATGTATACACCTGTGAACAGCTCCACCAAACTCATTCTCATCACAGAAATCCTGTCTTCCAGGTTTTTCCTGATACTTTGCTATATGTATGGCGTGTCTTACAAGCTCATCCACACCCTCGTTCTTTGCCGCAGATATGGGTACAACCGGGGTTCCAAGCATTGCCTCCATCCCATTTACATCTATGGAGCCTGAATTGCCTGTGACCTCATCCATCATGTTGAGCGCAACGACAACAGGTATATCCATCTCGAGAAGCTGCATTGTGAGATACATATTTCGCTCTATATTAGTAGCATCAACTATATTGATGATAGCCTTTGGGTGATCGTCAAGCACGAAGTTTCTGGACACGATCTCCTCGCTGCTATAAGGAGACATCGAATATATTCCAGGAAGATCTGTCACGGAGGTATTCTCCCTGCCCCTTATCGGACCATCCTTTCTGTCGACAGTTACTCCGGGGAAATTGCCTATATGCTGATTTGATCCGGTGAGCTGATTGAACAGTGTCGTCTTTCCACAGTTCTGGTTTCCGACCAAGGCAAATGTAAGTCTTGTTCCTTCCGGAAGCGGATCGCCATCCCCTTTGACGTGATATTTTCCTTCCTCGCCAAGTCCCGGATGTTCCTTCTCCTCTATTGTCTCAACCCTGGTGTGAGCTCTGGATCTTGTCTCTATCTGCTCTGCATCTATCTGCTCTGCATCTGCCAGTCTGAGTGTAAGTTCATATCCGTGGATCTGAAACTCCATGGGATCGCCCATCGGGGCAAGCTTCACAAGGGTGAGCTCCGCACCGGGGATAACACCCATGTCAAGGAAATGCTGTCTTAGCTCTCCTTCACCGCCAACGGTCTTTATTCTGGCGCTCTGTCCCACCTTCAAATCTCTCAGTGTCATAATTGATTATCCTTCTTTCATCATTCGTCCAAATTCATCCCCGCAGTCTTTCAATGCCACAAAATCGTCTGTCGAATGCCGTCTATTTGTGTTTATTGATATTTTTCTCAATTATAACACGATGAGTTCTATGCGCAATATATAGATCCTGATTATCATCTATATTTTTACGATTTTTTCATTTGCATCTCTGTCTATAGAAGTCAGTTCCTTAAGTTCCTTCACCGTAAACACACCGCAGACAATCGCAGTTATTCCATCCGCTATTGGTCCCGCATACATGACACCATCAATTCCCATGAACATAGGGAATATGATGATGAGTGGCAACAGAAAAAGTATCTGCCTTGTGAGTGACATGAATACACCAAGTTTTGCCTTGCCTATAGAATTAAAAAAATTGGATGTCACCGGCTGGATTCCATTTACGATGGTCAGGAACATGTATATCCTGAAATATCTCTCGGAAAACTGGAAGTACAGTTCGCTTCCCTCTCCAAATGCGCTGATGATCTGTCTTGGGAACAACTGGAATGCCACAAATGCCACAACCGACAGAGCTGATGCTGCTGCCAGCGCCAGAAGATAAGTCTTTCTCACCCTCCTGTATTTTCCTGCACCATAGTTGAAGCCTATGATCGGCTGGGTTCCCTGGGATATTCCTATGACTATAGCCATAAATATCATGTTGACCTTGCTTATTATTCCTGAACACGCAAGAGGTATGTCTCCTCCATACACCGACTGTGCTCCGTATCTTGACAGAGTATTGTTCATGACCACCTGGACTATCGCCATGGCTATCTGATTGAAACACGCCGACGCACCGAATCTGAATATATTGCCGCAGGTCTCTCCTCGCATAACAAAACTTTCTCTGGTAAGATTTATTGTCTTGAAATGAAACATATATCTGAGACTTATGGCAAATGATATGATCTGTCCTGTGATGGTGGCCAGAGCCGCACCGCGCATACCCATATCAAATCCAAATATCAGTATTGGATCAAGTACAGTGTTGATGATGGCTCCTGTCAGCATGGATATCATAGAATATCTCGGACTTCCATCCGCCATGATGAGCTTGCTCATTCCGGTATTCGCTATCAGGAACGGAAACCCTATCGCCGTGATCCTTGTATACTCCTGCGCAAATGGCAGGACTTTGTCCGTTGCGCCAAATGCCTTAAGCATCGGTGTCAGAAAAATGCTTGTCACCAGAAAGAGTGCCACACCGAATATCGCCATGAGACAGATTCCATTTCCCGCCGCCTCCGCAGACCTCTTCTCATCCCCCGCACCGAGCTTCAGTGAAAAGCTGGTCGCACTTCCTATTCCAAGAAGAAGCGATATGGCGGTACACGCCGTGGACAGAGGAAAGGCTATATTTGTCGCAGCATTTCCCAGCATTCCTACTCCGTGTCCTATAAATATCTGGTCGACTATATTGTAAAGCGCGGTCACCAGCATGGATATGATACATGGTATGGCAAATCTTGTGAGCAGATGCGCCTCATTCTCATATCCAATGGGATTGTTCTGATTTTCGTTTGTCTTTGTGTTATCGGTTGTCATATTTTTGTATTTTCACTCCATATTTTTTTAGGTCTACACGGCCATTCTCGACCTCTATGCCGTCCGCTCTGAGCCGTTCTGCCTGGACATCTGCCCCGCCGAATGCAAACGCTCCCGCCAGCTCGCCCTTGGAATTCACCACGCGGTAGCACGGTATGTTATCAGGATCTGGATTCTTGTGGAGCGCATTTCCGACCGCCCTCGCCATCTTTCTATTCCCTGCCAGCTCAGCTACCTGACCATATGTTGCAACACATCCCTTCGGTATCTTCTTCACCGCATCATATATCCTCTTTGTCGGGCTGTATGTAACTATATCATAGCTCTCCGCTATCATCTGCTTCACCGCATCATCGGGCACGCTTCCATCAAGTATGATGGTGTTCCAGTGCTCCTTGTTCTGGTGCCATCCCGGTATAACCGATTCAAATGCCTGCCTCCAGAAATCCAGCGACTCTGAATCAGCTTTAACGTTCAGATTGATATATCCATTCCTCTCATAAGTCCATAGAAATGCTTTCTTACTTCCCTTGACTCTCACAAGCTGCCAGTTCTGGTCGTGAAATGGAGCCTCCTGATATGTATCAGGAAATGAGAGACCATATGCCAGTACTTCCTCTCTTGTCGTCATGTATATTTTCCCTTTCTTGTGTTGCGATTATGTAATTATCTGTATCCCTTAAGATATCTCTTCTGCTCGTCCGTTATGCGGTAACTCTCCACAGCCTTCTGTATCGTCTTTCTGTGAACCCAGTCGGACATGCGGTGCTCTTCTATGTACGGAATGACCGCATCCCACTGCTTTGCCAGTGCTGTCGCCATGTACCATGCTATCATCATGTTGACATAATACTCATCAGACTTAACTTCTGCCACAATCCGCACATACTCAGGGTCAAAATCAGCATCCAGATAAAGCCTCATGAGCATTCCTATTCCATACCGTATAGTATAGGTCTCGCTTGAGGCGATCCAACGCTTAATAACCGGCAGCAAATCTTCCTTGTGATTTTCAAAACACTTCGGCGCAGGGAAATCACAGGTTGCCCAGTTATCTATATATGGAAGAAATCTTTCTATCTCCGAAATACATCTGTCATAATCCTTTATCCCGGTTATGAGCATCATGTGGAGATTATTTTCCTCGTAATAACAGTGTGGAAGTTCTTTTATAAACTTTTCTGCCAGTTCTGTTTCAACTATGCTCTTTGCATATTTTCTGAGCATTGGAACTCTTATGCCTATAACAGTCTCCTTGTCGATGTCTGGCATAAGCCTGCTGTGAAAATCTCTGTATGCCATATCCTGTAATTCAAACAGATGCTTTTGAATCTCCTCCATATTTTCACCTTACGCTTTCTAATTTTCTCGTTGTTAGTTTTCCATTTTCTACATTTTTCTAATCGGACTCATAATTGTATACAACTATTATATCTAATACTATCTGAATTTCTTCACATGCTCCGATATAAACCGAAACAGCTCGATATTGACCTTCTCATTCTTCTCCTCCGCCTCAAGATACTCAGGCACCGAAATATCCGTCTGAATCTCTCCGCATATATCAATACCCAATATTCTTGAATGTCTTATATCACCGGCATTTCTTTCATCATCACGACAAGCGTCAGAATTTTTTTCTTCACCCTGACCGCCAAGAAATACACTAAGCAGGCGTTCAAGTCCATCGATTGACATATCCCCCTGACTCCAGTTCGTCTCCGTGTACTCTGTTCCGAGGACATCTTTGTCTATAGATATATACAGAGGCAGATCTGTTCTAATAAGTTTCAGCTTATTCTTAGGCAGATCACCATGCAGGTCTTCGGCGGAAAATGTCAACAATCTTCCGCTCTGACTCCCACTATAACTTTCCAAAGTCTGCTCTATATCTGACTCCGGCGGTCCCACTATCACAAGCTGCCTGAGGTTTTTATTCTGACTCAAAGCCTGTCCCGCCCAATCTCCGCAGCTCATCATTTCTGGAACCATCGGTATCTGCATGTCTGTATGATGATCATACATAACCAGCCCAAACGGTTCGGTTATATGATCCGTTATTATCTTTGAAATATAATGATAATTTCCTGAATCAATATAATGTATACCCTGAATTCCGTACGGCTCTATTCTGCCCCATATTTTTTCATATGCATTTTTTGAACAATACATATCTGTCTCTTCTATGTCCGAGCAGTCCATATATCTGAACCTGTCTATATCCTTTATATACTCGTCACAGTATACATGTGTAAAATCCAGGATCAGATTCTCGTTTTTCACCCTGTTGTCACCCATATACAACCCCCATGTATCCAATAACAAGTCAATTTCGCAGCAATATCGATTAACCTGTCAATAATAAAATAATCTCAATACAAAATCGCCCGACTGTATTCTAACACAACCGGACGATTTTAATCACTATTTGTCTTTCTTTTTCCTTATGTGGATCTCCGGGATTGCCACCGTGTCATATGTCACAGACGAGTCATCCTCACCCACATTATCCTCATTGTCATCATGGCTCTTTGTGTTCACCTCAGGGATCGCCAGATTGTCAAATGACATGTTGAATCTGTGATGCTTTTTATGCTGTTCTTTATTTTTTTCTCTCATAGTTGGTTATACCCCCTAAAGTATGTTTATGAAAAATGTAATTACCAGGCTGTTCAGGAAGTCAGCAAATAAACTTCCTATAAGTGGGATTATCAGATACGCCTTGACCGAAGGAACGTAACGGTCGCATATAGCCTGCATGTTCGCCATGGCATTTGGCGTTGCTCCCATACCGAATCCGCATGTTCCGGCGGACAGAACCGCCGCATCGTAATCCCTGCCCATCACGTTGAACACAACAAAATATGTGAACAATATCATGAGTATAAGCTGCGCCGAGAGCAGTATGATAAGCGGAAGTGCAAGCTCTGCAAGCTGCCACAGCTTCAGGGTTATCATCGCCATTCCGAGGAACAGTGACAGGCAGATACCACCAAGGTTGTTGATCTCACCCATATAAATATCAAACTTACCTGAATACTCTCCGATATTTCTGATGACCGCAGCTGCGATCATCGCACCTATATATATAGGAAATGTAAGTCCTGTCTTTGTGAGAAGCTCCGATATGATGGTTCCTATTCCTACTGCTATGATGAGCTGGAACACTGCTGCCGCATACATATTTGTATGGCGTTCATGCTTCTTCTCATCCTCGACCAGTATACTGTCATCCTCGGCAACTGCAGTGTCCAGAAGCTTCTTCCTATCTATGAGTCTCTTGCCAATAGGTCCACCTATAAGACTTCCTGCGATGAGTCCAAATGTTGCCGCAGCCGTGCATATAGTGGTTGCCCCCTTGACATCAAAATCCTCCAGCACCGGGCCAAACGCTCCTGCAGTTCCATGACCACCTACCATAGGAATGGAACCTGTACACAAGCCAACAAGCGGATCAAGGTGCAGCAGCTTACTCACCCCGAGTGCCAAGAAATTCTGAAACACTATGAGCACCACAACCAATCCAAGGAATATGAACAACGATTTTCCTCCGCTCTTCAACACCTTAAGATTTGCCTGGAATCCAACTGATGTGAAGAAGAATACCATGCACACCTCTCTCAGCGTGTCGTCAAATGTAAATTCTGCTATGCCAAGACTGTAACACACACAAGTCAGGACTGCGAAAAGCAGACCTCCTATGACCGGCGCCGGTATGCAGAATTTCTCCAGAAAATTAATTCTTTTCTTCAAAAACTGTCCCAATATAAGTACCAGAACTGACACCGCCAGTGTCTGATACATATCTATCTGTATCTCCATGTAAGACCTCTCTTATCTATATTATATACACATGCAGACATCCGTGATCAGATACCCGAGTAGCCGCTGAGCGCAAGCGAAGGGGCGATACCATTTCACCCAATATCATCTGCATATATTCTTTTCCGCATTCAGTATATTTATTATCATCAGCTGACAACTACTGTTCAGCCGGGATCTCTATTCCTTTTTTCTGATAATAAGCTTTCGCACCATCATGAAATGGAATGGTCACGTTCTTCACAGCCTCACTCTCATCGATCTGGAAAGTGAGTGGTATGGAATACTGTATATCCTGCGAATGTTCAAAGAGAAGTCCTGTGAGCTCCTCCACTATTTCCTCATCCATATCGTCTCTTGCAAGAAGCACCGCTCTGACCCCAAGAGTCTCAACGTCCTGATCCTGGCCTTCGTATGTTCCCGCCGGTATGGTGTAATCCGTATAGAAGCCATACACGGATTTTAGTCTATCCCTGCACTTATCATCTATTCCGATAAGCTTCACATCGCACTCTTTAGACAGCTCCTCGATCACTGAAGTCTGTATACCTGCTGTACAAAAGAATGCATCTATCTGGCCTGATTTGAGTTCATTTGCCGCGTCCACATAGTCGAGATTTACTGTGTCTACAAGGGATTCCACAAGACCTGTCATCTTAAGTATCTGCTCTGCATTTCTCTGGGTTCCTGATTCTTCCTCGCCAACGGAAACTTTCTTGCCCTGAAGATCATCCAGGCTGTCTATGCCTGAGTCAGCCCTCACCACGATCTGACACGCCTCAGTGTACAGACTGGCAACCGCCGAGTAACCACGATACCGCTTCTTATCTGTGACCCCTGTTCCATTGTAGGCTGCATCCACCAGATCTGCCTGTGCTATAGCCATATCAATATACCCATCTGACAGGAGTCTTATATTCGCTGTAGATCCCGCAGTCGCCTTTACTTCAAATTCAAGATCTTCGTCCGCTGCCACTGCCATCTGTGCAAATGCATTTGAGAAGGCATAATACCCACCGCCAACTCCCGCTGCACCAAGCTTCACGGATCTGCTGCCCGCTCCACACCCGGCAAGGGAGAGCGTCATCAGCATGGCTGCCCCCGCTGCAGCCAATCTTTTTATCTTTTTCAGTTTCATTTTATTTTCCTCCTTATGTGACTTGGCGAAAGATCTTTCTCTTCGCTATTACCACCACCATACAACAATCGCGTATAACACGAAATAAAGGGCTTATCGCCCTTTATTATCGCCGTCCATATACCATGTACATCATAAGAGCTCCTTCAGCTTCGTATTCTTTGACAAGTCAAGTGATGTAAGCTTATTATAATCACAGTTGAGTTTTTCCAGTTTCTTGTTTCCCGAAAGATCTAGTGATGTGAGATTATTGTGTCCACAATCAAGATACTTAAGATTAGGGAAATACTTAATTCCCTTAAAACTGCTGATCTTCCAATATTTTGCACTTATTAATGCTGCATTATTCCGCTCTTTCTTTGATAAATCTCCCTTTATATAAATTTTCAGCCTAAAAATACACATTTCTATTGTATATAAGTAAACTTAAAAGTCAACTCCGTATTGCTGCTTATTATTTTTATCATATTTTATTTTCTTGCAAATGCCGGAGCACTCCGGAATATAAACAAAATAAACGGCGGAGTCATTGTCTCCGCCGTTTATTTAAAACACATATATCAAAGTGACTTTACCACTCGTGCACCTCTACTTCTAACCCCCACGTGCTGAACAGTGAATCCGCAGCCTCCTCCACAGTCTGACCATCAGGGAGTGCCATGTAACTTCCACTGACGCTCACTATTCCGTCACCACAGTTACTATAGGCTATCCACAGTGCACATTCCTCCCCAGCTGGGATCACCCACACCTGATCCAGCACCGGTTCACTTACTACATACGCCTGATCATACCTAAGTATTGATGAGGCCGCCAATGCACTCGCTCCCCCAGCGCTGGCGGTCACATAATTTCCAAATGCCAAGCACGCATTTTTTTCAACACGGTCTCTGGCCGTATCGGATAGGGACGTTTCACCATCAGTCTGCCCCATAATGAATTCTGCTGCTTTATCCGAGATTATCACAACTGCAATCTTGCCACTTGTGTCGGCTATATTATCACCCCAGTCACTTGCGGCTTCAGCAACCTCGTCACTTCCGCCCATTATCTTTATATAAGCTTCATCATTTGCAAGTTCGTTCACCGAAGCCGCCACATCTAGGGCAGTCTCCTTGAACCACTCCTCATCCGGTGTATTGACCTTGAACTTTCCTTGACTCTCTATGCCCGATTTGGTTCTATCTGTTTTATCACTGCTTACCACTGATGAACATCCCGCAAGTCCCACCAGTGCCGCAAGCACACATATCACAATTCCTGTCTTTTTCATATTCCATTTACCCTTTTTTCTCGATATAAGCCCATTTTTAATGTCTTATTATATAAAGAAACATTCTCCCATATTTTTCTCAAGTATCCATATCCTCGATTTGTCTATAATACAATAACTCCATACATTTACACAACCGTTTAAAACTTAAATAATCTTTTTTCTGTCCGTAGGGTATTTGTAGTGAGTCCTGCAATAAACAGCGATCTTAACTCCGTGTGTAACTTGAAAACGACAATGACCACCAGTCCGTATATTCAATGGATATTACATCTTAGCTCTACTTGTCACTTAAACACTTCCTGTCCGTGCTCTTTAAAGTATACCATCATCTCATGTGTGAGACTCAGGTGCTCCGGATAGTCTGGAATATCATCACGGTTCACCCACTCTCCGGTTGCAAGCTCCTGTCTGTCTATGGTCAGATGCCCGTCACCGCCCTCCGGTATGTCTGCCTGACAGAAATAACCCATGAGAAGATTGCTGTCATAGCCCCATGGCTGTGACTTGTAATAAGTGATATTCTTAACGCTGATGCCGACCTCCTCCATGACCTCCCGTCTGACGGTCTGCTCAGCGCTCTCCCCTATCTCGGTAAATCCCGCTATCAGGGCATATCTCTTGTACTCCCTGCCCGCATATGTGGTAAGTATGATCCTGTCGCCGTCGATCACGCCCACTATGACAGCAGGAGCTATGACAGGAAATATCAGCCTGCCACAGGACGGACATCTGAGCATCCTCTCTTTCTCATCATGAACAGTTCTCTCTCCACAGGCACCACAGAACCTGTTGGTCCTGTACCAAAGCGACAGATGCCAGCCTGTCGCCGCCGCAAGAACCGCAGTCTTCGGATGGCAAGCCCTTGTCTTATACATGCTTCGGTAATCATATCCCGGCGCTGTCAGTCGGTTATCTCCATTCCACAGAAAATATGCGGTATCATCTATTGAAAAGAGATAAACCAGATTCCCTATTTCCCTATCGCATCCAGTTATTTTCTTCAGTTCTCCGTACGTCATAAACACCAGCCGGTTCTCATCGACCATCACCTTTGCCAATATCATTTTTTCAGAAAAAGAGAGAACCATATCGTGATCCTCTGGTTCTCTCCTGTTACTATATTGATTATTAAACCTCTGTGGTTCTATATCCTGTATCATGTCTGCATTCTCCATTGCATACTAATATTTCTTCTTCATACGCTTTGCAAGTGAGCTGTACAAAGCTGTGCACATAAGTATCATCAGAACATATAATGCAACTAAGATTATACATACAATCCCTGGAATTGACAATAGACTATATCCCATATCATACTGCTATGACCAGACATTTCTCCTGACTGTCAAGTTCTGCCGCTCTGCTCCTGTCCCTTGCACTCGTAATATATATAACCTTTGCAAAGCGTTCTATGGTGTTGTGTCTTATAATATGATCAACAACACTGTATTCTCCACCATTCGCCACTGTACCCAACAGCTCCTGAAGCATTACATCGTACTCCGTGTACTCGAAGACATCTCGGTGAACAACCTTTGTCTTTGCCGTATCCATTCTGTATACCGTATGGCCTGTGGCACTCTGCTGAAGCTCCTTACTGATGGTCGCCACAGCCTCTATAATCTTCTTGTTCTCCTCCTTGTCATTTGACGAAGCATAATCAAATGCAAGCATTGTTGACATATCATTTGGCCTGTCAAATTCTTTCACCATTATGTCATCGAACTTTGCAGACATCTTCCAGTGGATCTGCTTGATGCTGTCACCCACCACATACTTTCGTATCTGAAGTATCTCCGACACATCATTTCCTTTGACATGCTTATAATTCACATCACTGTCACTCGACTTATTTCCCTCGAACTCCTGAAGCACCTCATCCGACTCATCCGGGTACTGATAAAAATAACAGTCGCCATGGGGTCTGAGTTTCTTTGCAGTTATACCAAGCCAATCATAAACTTTTATGCCAAATATGTCTATATTGATTCTTCCGCAATATTTGCTTCCTATAGGAACCTCATATGTGCTTGTCTTCTTTCCGCCAACAGAGCAGTCCACTGTGGCATTGCAATCCGAGGCAAATACCACATTCTGACAGCCAAATACAACTCTGACATGGGATGCCGGGAATATGGAGCTGTTCTCTACACACAGCTGGAGCTGTCTGTCCTCCGACAGTTCATTCAATATTGTAAAACTTATCTTTACCTTTTTTGCCACGAACAGATTGATAACTGCAGCTATGATCCAAGCTCCGATAACCGCAGCTGCGATCCACAGGGTATACAGGTTATTGGTCCATATATACACTAGCAGGAGCAGTATAACTATTATGGCATATTCAATTTTTGCTTTCATATTTATACCTCTCCTACCTAATTGCATTCCAGAATCCCATTTTGATCCTGCTCAGTATATTCTCCTCGTGAACTACATTTTTCTTCATCTCCAAAGCTGACTCCCTTACAAACTTTGCATCATCCGCCGTTGGAATATATCTGCTGAACTTGTATCTCCGAAGCAGATCAAGCAGCTGCGGACTTATGTTGTCCTCCAGTTTCTTCTTCTGGTAAGCCATCAGGGCAGCCATATAATCACCAGATGCCGCAATGGACTTTTCGTTGTCTGGATCATTCATTCTCTTTCTTCTCACTATCGCACATACTATTCTTCTGATTATGAGAACTACTATAAACAATGCTATCAGTCCAAGTATGATATATCCTATAAGCAGAACAGTCTCCATGGAGCCTCCACCACCGCCGTTATCTTCCTGCTGATCTTCCGGTTCTGGCGGTATCGTCTGAGGTGTTGTTCCACTGTCTGTGTTGCCCTTTCCTGTATCATCGTCCTCAGAGTAATATCCTGGCGTTACCTCTATCGGGATAAATCCCAGACCTCCCGCATATATCTCTACCCATGCATGGGAATCTTCATCCGTAACGGATATTACATCTGATCCTGCAACAGGATTTACCAGATAGCCTTCGACATACCTTGCCGGAATACCGTAGTATCTGAAAAGCATGGTTGCCACCGTGGCAAAATGCGCTGAATATCCTGCTTTATGCCCATCCAGCATCTCGATGACAAAATCCTCATCACCTGTATACTCATCCGCGTCATTTCTGTATGACATTTGACCTGCCATATAATCACGGACAACTTTTATGGCATCAAACGGATTCATCTTCTGCCCCGCATTCGGCACATGGCTGTCAAAATATTCCCTCATGTCATCCGGAATATCCTCGTAATATTTTCTTGCAAATGTACCATATACATTCTCGCTGTCATGGAATATCTTGTCACCGGTCTGATCCTGATACCACTTTTCTCCATATATAGCTTTGTAATCATTATTTATGACATCCACCATATCAAAGAAATAATCCGTCTCTCGGCCAAGTCCCTGGGATCTGAAATTCACATCGTTCTTCGGTGCATACAGATTTTCCAAAGAACTGTATGTCACACACTCCGGTACATACTGATACTTTCTCCTTGCTGAGATGTTGGATATCTCCACATAGATACTGTTATCAGCAGCCTCACCGCCATTTTCCGCTGACTGTGTAACATATGCTGACAGATTTGCCAGCGGCGAATAGTCATTACTTGAAAACCACTCAAATACTCCCTCATAATCACCGCCATATATCTTGAGATCACTGTCCTCCCATCCATCCTCTGTGTACTTTGAGCCAACAAAGCCTCTCATATACATCTGTTTTGGCTGGGACATCCTGATCTGCAATCTCTCCTCTCCGGTTATGATAGTGTCATCATATCTGGAAAACTTTCCCTCAGGATAATCGCTTTTACCGTATATGACATTCTCGCCGTGATACTGCATATTGGTCTTGATGTCATCAACTACCTGAAGCGGACTGTATGCCATAAACATATATACTGCCATGGTCAGTCCCGCTATCACCGCCATACATATTCCAAGATGGACATACATATCCGCTGTGATGTTGCCGTGGACATTGCCTACATACATTATGAGTACCACGCTGACAAGCCCAAGCATAAGCCATACAGCACTACCGTCACCCTTGTATATCATCGGCAGTGTGACTGCCAAAAATACCAGCACTGATGCAAGCAGATTGAGTCTTGCCCGGATAATGAGTGCCATAACCGCAGCAGAGACAAATGAGAGCAGTATCATAGTTATCAGCTCATCAGTTTTTGCAGTACTCTCATCCACAACAAACATCAGATTGGCCATAGCCATATTTTTATTTACTGTCGTCAGAACATCGTTTGCAAGCTTTGCAAATCCATTCCCGACCTGATTCATCATTGCAATACCAGCCGCTGTAGCAGCCACCAGAAATGCCACATAGCCGATGATCGCAGATTTCTTTTTTCTAAGCAAAAACTGGAACAAAAAGCCGCCTATAAGTGCACCGGGCAAAACCGCAGTTACGCCTGTGCCAAGCTTGAACCCGGAAGAGATACCCATCACCAGACTTAATACTGCACAGAATGTTATAAATCCCCTGAGTATCCACGTATTCCTAGAAGAAGCTTTGATTCCGCTTATGTCTATTGAGATCTCATTTCCCATAAGTTACTCCACTTCATCTATACTTATAATGTCGACCTGTCCCGGCTCGTCATCATCGCCGCCGATTCCGGTGCCTTTACCGCCTTTGCCACCGCTTCCACCGGAGCCCGATCCGCCATTACCGCCGGTTCCTTTGCCACCGGAGCCTGAACCACCGTCATCACCATCTCCGTCGCCAACCGTTATTCCGGCTCCCGGATCATCACTGCTATCGTCTGGTTCTTCACCAACTGTGATATCAGACGGATCGACCTGCTGCTCCGTAGATGGCTGCTCTGTTTGAGCCTCAGTCTGAGCCTCAGTGGTTGCCTCTGTAGTAGCCTCAGTGGTTGCCTCCGTTGTAGCCTCCGTCGTAGCCTGAGTTGTCGCCTCCGTCGTAGCTTCCGTTGTCTCCTCCTCAGTCTTATCGCCTGAATCTTCCTCTGAATCCTCGGCATCTTTGTCTGCCATATCCGCAAACTTCTGGTCGTTCATTCGCTCTTCCGTATTTTGATTATCTCTCATTGTGAATTTTGACTTCTGTCTCGTACATCCGGTCGCTGCCATCGAAAGTATGAGTCCCGCCACAAGGATTCCATATATTTTCTTTCTCATCACATATTCTCCTCACATAAGACCTATTTTCTCGCTCCGTTTACTGCAGGAGGTTTTATCTGTCCTACAATGCCCTTAACTATATTCTCTGCCGCATTTTTCTCTCTTCGGGCAGATGGTGTAAGTACCAGCCTGTGCATGAACACATCATATATAACGGCAGACACATCATTTGGGATGACATAATTTCTTCCGTTCATATATGCACACGCCTTTGCAAGATTGGCAAATGCTTTTGTTCCTCTTGGACTTATTCCGCACTCAATCTTATCGTGATGTCTTGTTGCATCTACAAGAAGAGATATGTACTCAGCAACCTCCTGTGATATATATGTCTGCGCAACCTGTGTTCTCATGGCCACAAGCTGTTCCAGATTCATAACAGGAACTATCTGATCTATAGGATTACCTCCGTGATCCTCGAGTATCATTGCCATCTGACTCTGTACATCTGGATATCCCATGCTAAGTTTTACCATAAATCTGTCAAGCTGTGAGTCAGGTAGTGCCTGTGTACCGCCTGACGTGATAGGATTCTGCGTTGCGATGGTGATAAACGGATTAGGGAGCTTGTATGTGTTTCCCTCCGCTGTAACCGTGCCCTCCGCCATAGCCTCAAGAAGAGCCGCCTGTGTCTTGCTTGATGTTCTGTTGATCTCATCGGCAAGAAGAAGGTTCGTAAATACAGGACCTTTGGTGAACTGCATTTTATTTGTCTCCTTGTTAAGTATGGAATATCCAACTATATCACTCGGCATTGTATCCGGGGTAAACTGGATACGATCCTCGCCAAGGCACATCGCCTTGGCAAGTGATTTGGCAAGTGTCGTCTTGCCAAGTCCTGGATTATCCTCCAGTAATATATGTCCAGATGCAAGTATTACCATTATCACCTTACATATGACCTCATCTTTACCCTTTATTGCTTTCTTTATTTCGATTATAAGCTGCTGTATCTGCTGATTCATTATCTTTGTCTCCTGTATGCTATTTGTTTTTCTGCCACTTTGCACATACTCTGGTATTTGGTGCAAGACTGGTATTTATTGTCGCCTTTGTCCATCTGCCGCCCTTTATATAATACCAGCCCTTAAATGTATATCCTTTTCTTGTCGGTGTATATAACTTACCAGTTAGAAAATTGGAACTGGTTATAAGCGGTTTGGTCTTTATAAAAGTGACTTTTCTTGCCTCCCGTGTGCCACCTATCTTTCCACCATTAGGGTCAAATGTCGCTGACACCCTGGTACATCCCACGTCACGAAATGTTGCCCACGCAGAATATGCCTTTTTTCCATTTGAATCTTTATATATAGCCCGTACCTGTACAACTACAAATTTCTGACTAGTTGACACTTGCAACCAATTTCCAAGTTTTTTCCCTGACTTTTTATTTACCGTATATATACTAGCACCCTTAAGACCACGCTCTGATAGTGCTGCCTTATACTGGTATCCGATAAAACTTGTATCTTCCTTCCATGACACAATCATGATCTTTTTCTTATTATCGATCTTTGTCGCTTTTTTCACAACTGCTGGCTTGATCCATTTTGCAGTAAGTGTAACACTGCCCTCTATACGTGTATTGTTTCCTACCTTTATCCACCTGTTGCCACTCTTGTAATACCAGCCACCAAACAGATATCCTGTTCTCTTCCTACACCTGTTGTATATACTTCCGGCTCCCAGTTCTCCCAGTGTCTGGTTATACAGCACATTCTCATATCCTTTAACTACTCTATTATTCCTCTTGTAATTAAGATTATAGGTCACTTTATATGTAGGTCTGCTGATATCTGCCTTCAGGGTAACCAAAAAAGTTACTTTGGAGTCTTTTGTAATATATTTTTTTTCCTGCCTGCCATTAACGTTTTTAACGTAATACCATCCAATAAATTTTTTATTCGCATTTTTCTGTGCAGTCGTCAAAACAGGTACTATATTGCCTATTTTTTCATTATAATTATAGATTTTTGTGTATGTATTTTTGCCACTAATTCTTGCTCCACTACAGTCAAACACCACTGCGAACTGCTTTATCTTCCATACCGGGTGAACCTCTATATCGTCTGTATATTTATATTCTGAGTCTGCTGTTATAAGTTTGTTGTCTGAGGTTGCCCATCCAAGGAAATCGTATCCTTTAAGTGTCGGAGTTGGAAGTTTCGATGCAAATTTCTGCCCATACTTAAAAGTGTACTTTAATGGGGTATTGGTTGCCAGGCTTCCCGTCTTATAGCCAGGACAGGACAGCGTGATATTCACCTCGTAGGACTTTGGTGCCCACTGTGCATACAGTGTAACTATTATTGTGTAACTGTCTCCCTCATCCACTGTACCGCCGCGGAGAGCCGCTGTATTGTTCAGAGGTCTGAAGCTATCTCCTACCGTAATACCTGTTCCGTCCTCCTTTGTGTTCCATCCTGCAAACTCGTATCCACTCTTGTACGATTCCTCTGCCTCCGGTGTCAGCACGCCCGTTCTGGAATTGGTTGATGTCACTCTGCTGTCTGCTATGACCTCCTCGGTGCCTGTGACATATCTCAGCTTGAACTTCTCTGATTTCCACTGTGCATACAGTGTAACCTCTTCTCCGTCATTATATGTGAGCGGTTCACTGCATTCCTGTCCTAGATCAAATATCTTGTCCGTGTCCTCATCTTCAATTCCGTTCATATTGGTACACCAGCCGTCAAGCCTGTATCCCGGTTTTGTCATCTTGTCCGTATCTTCTTCCGGCATATTAAAGCTTTCACCAAATGTACACTCTATACTGTCAGGGGCTGTGCCCTCTCCACCTATTCCAAGATCAAATACTACCGTGTACTTTATCGGCCTCCACTGTGCATATAAAGTGATAACCGCTTTATCCTCGGTGCTGAGATTGGTTACTATCTGGTTGTTTGTAAATGCCGTTCCGCTTCCATCGCGCTCTGTGTTCCATCCTGTGAACACATATCCCTTATGCTCAAAGCCGCAATTTCCAAGTTTCTTTGCCACATCATATGTAAACTTTACAGAATCCTTGTACCCATCTACACTGTCCGGATCCTCAGTATTTGAATCAAAAACCACCGTGTATGTGATTGGCTGCCACTTTGCATATAGTGTAACCTCACCTTCAGTATCTCTCAGATTCACTACTTTGTCTGTAGTCTTGTACTGGACTGCGCCATCCTTCTCCGTTGACCATCCGCTGAGTACATATCCTGTCCTCTGATATCTGTCACCATCTATGGCATATGAATACGAATAGAGCATCTTAAAAGGTTCATACTCGGCCGTTCCGTCCTTCAGTTCTCCTTCATTTTTATCAAGTCTGACTGAGTACTCAACAGGGCTCATATCCGCATAGAGCTTTACTATTTCATAGTCGTTATCTGTGAGGTTATATATACTTTCTACTTTATCACCGACTTCCGTCTTCCAGCCTTTAAATGTATATCCCTTACATGTATACCCCGCTGGGAGTTCTGTCCTGACATCATACGTTGCACTGACATTGTCTACCTCGCCAGACACTGCCGTCTGGATATTTTCGTCACGGTTCTCCATCAGTATCGGCTTTACAAATGTTACAGTATAACTTATCGGTTCCCACACTGCATAGAGTGTTACTACTCCGTCATTAGTACTGCACAGATTGCTGACTGACTGTCCACTCTTATACTTGACGCTGCCCGTTTGTGTATCTGACCATCCTTTGAAATTATATCCCT